>JAOTTJ010000227.1 GCA_029864465.1 Gammaproteobacteria bacterium
ATAAGGGGCCTAATGGCCCCTTATTTGTTATGGCGCGCCCGGAGAGATTCGAACTCCCGACTTCCGGCTTCGTAGGCCGGCGTTCTATCCAGCTGAACTACGGGCGCGTGCTTTTAAATCAATTGCTTATTGGATGCGGCGCCGGCCGAGGCCGCCGCCGCGCGGCTATTCTACCGCAACGGCGCCGCCTTTCGAGCCCCAGGCGCCGTGTGCATTGCACGCGCAGTTGCCTATACTCGGCCGATGGCCGCGTTGCGCACCATCCCGGTCAATACCCTTAAGGGGCGCGGTTCCTGCACTGCTCTTGGTCCGCGCCTCGCTACGGTCGTGCTGGCCCTCATTGCCTCACCTCTGCTCGGCATCTCGCAAGCCGTCTACGGTCAGACCGAGCGGGCCCCCACGCCGCTGTTCGAAGAGGCGGCCCCACTAGAGCTCACGATAGAGGGCCCATTCCGGACGCTTTCCAGAGAACGGCGCGAACGGAATGAGCTCGAGGGGCTCGTAAGATATCAGGGCGGCGACGGCACCGAGGTCACGCTCGACGTGCAGATACGCACACGCGGAAACTCGCGTATGGATATCTGCACCTACCCGCCGCTGCGGCTGAATTTTCGGCGCCGGCAGGTCGAGGGCACGGTATTCGCAGGACAAGACCGCATCAAGCTTGTCACACTGTGCAAAGACACTGGGTCGTACCGCGACTATCTCGCGCTCGAATACGCGATCTATCGAATCTACAACGCGCTGTCCGATATCTCCTATCGTGTTCGCTGGGCTGATATCGAATACGTTCGCACCGACGGGCGCCGCAGAACATCGGAGAGCATGCCGGGCTTCCTAATCGAGGAAGACACGCAAGTGGCTACGCGCACGGGTCTTGAAACCTGGGAGGTCGAGCGCCTCGACCTCGGCGCGATCGAGCCCAGCGCGATGGCACTCGTGAGTCTGTTCCATTTCTTCATCGGTAACACGGACTGGTCGGGCTCGTCCGGGCCGCCCAGCGATCGCTGCTGCCACAACGGCGACGTCCTGCGCACGGCTACCGGTCAAGCCGTGCTGATCCCTTACGACTTCGACCAGGCCGGTCTGATCAATACCGACTACGCAACACCGGCCCAGTCACTGCCCATCCGCTCCGTGCGCCAGCGCCTGTTTAGAGGCTATTGCCGGTTCAACAACGGCCTCGATGCAGCCGTGGAGCGATTCAACTTGGCGCGCGCGGAGATCGAGACGATCATTGCCGAGGCCCAGATACGAGGGAATGTGCGCGACCGCGCGCAGCGCTATGCCGCGGATTTCTACGAAATCATCAACGACCCGGACGAGCGACTCGAGCAGATCGACCTCGCCTGCCGCCCTCAGACGCCCTGAGGAATACCGGCCTCAGCGCGACCCGATATCGACGTCCTCGAGCTCAGCACGCTTTCTTGCCTGCTTGGCAGTCTCGACTGGATTCGCGCCATAGTCCATACCCCAGAGAATTACCGACGCAAAGCAGAAAAAAATCGTCATGACGACAGCGACTCCGAGATAGCCGATGCCCGACGCCAGCCCGACGCAGATCGCCGCGAAGACGTAAATGCCGTCCAACGCATCGGGCAGGCGCACGCGAAAACGGACGGCTGTGACGAGAGCCGCCAAACCAAATGCGAGCGCGAGGCTATCCTGGATAAGCAACACAACAGTCGTCGCGCAGATCGGCAACACGATGAGCGCCTCGACAAAGGACTTGCGGTATCCCTGAGGGGTCTTGATGCCCATATAGACCCACGTGATCGGGATCATGAGCACGATCGTCCCGAGCAGGCTCGTGACGAGAAACACGGCTGCATCGAGGCGCGTGGCCCACGGGCCCGGTGCATCCTGCTCACCGAACTCACCCTGAAAGATCTGCTGAGCAGTAGCCGGAACGTCTAGCGCACGCCCGCCGAACGGCAAGAACTCCTGGCTCATGGGCAGAAACGTCGCGAGCGAGGCAAACACGGCGATCATCACCGCGAAATAGCCACCCAGCCGCAGGGCCAGAATCTTCGGCGTGACGAAATTATTCTGCACTCGAACCTCTGCGCCAGTCCTCGGTCAAACGTTATATAGTCTACCATTACAGCGACTTGGGCCGAGGAGGACGCGTTGAGAGCGAATCGCATTCGATCATGGGCGCTGCTCTGCATCTGCTTTGCGACCGGCTCGATCTGCGCCGAAGAACCCTGGCGTGTTGAAACAAGCGATCGCATCGTCGCTGTCGCCGACATCCACGGCGCAAACGATGCATTCGTCCGAATTCTCGAGATGAGCAGAGTCATCGACACCGAGCTCGAGTGGATCGGTGGGACAACGCAGCTCGTCATCGTCGGCGACGTGCTCGATCGCGGCTCCGACTCTCGCGCAGCACTGGATCTCATCATGCGCCTGAAACCACAGGCTCAGACGCAAGGCGGTGACGTTCATCTCGTGCTCGGCAACCACGAGATCATGAATATCGTCGGTGACCTACGTTACGTATCCGCAGGCGAATATGCTGCGTTCGCCGACGAAGAACCCGCCGACATTCGTGCGGCAGCGCTCGAGCGTTTCCTCGCCGGCGCGGGCGGGGACGATGACATCGCTGCCCGCGCCGACTTCGACCGCCGGTATCCGCCCGGCTTTTTCGCACACCGGGAAGCCTTCTCGAGCGACGGACCCTACGGTGCATGGCTACTCGAGCAACCGCTGCTGCTGCTCGTGAACGACAGCGCGTTTGTTCACGGCGGAGTCTCGCGAGCGTTCGGCAACGCCGGCGGCGAAACAGTCAACACGGAGCTCAAACAACAACTGCGCGACTACGTTGCGGCGATGGAGCAGCTGATTGAGGTTGGCCTGCTCTCGCAGACGGACGACTATTACGACCACCCAATGCTCATTGAGCGCCTCGAAGAACGCGTCGCGCTCGGCGAGGCGTCCTGGCCCGACGATGCTCAACAAGCGGCCGAGCGCGTCAAGGATCTGAACTACGCGCCTGTCTTCGCGCTCTCGAGTCCAACCTGGTATCGCGGCATGGTCAGCTGCAGCCCACTGGTCGGGCGCGATCATTGGCTAGAGACGCTCGAGAGCCTTGGGGCCGAGCGCATCGTCGTCGGTCACACGCCGACGCCGGATGCGCTCGTGTTGAGTCGTATGGACAACGGTATCTTGCGCGTCGATACGGGCATGCTCCAGAGTTACTACGACGGACGCGCCGCTGCGCTGATCATCGAGGACGGCGAGCTCGATGTCATGTATGAGGACGAGCCGACCTCGACGAGTCCGACCGCTCAACCACGCCGCGTTGGCGATCGGCCCGCGGACCTGACCGACGCCGATCTCGAGAGATTGTTGGCTGGTGCGGCGATCGTCAATCGGGAAAGCACCGAGACACGCACACGGGTCACGCTGCGCGACGGCAATATCGAAATTCAGGCAGATTTCTATCCGGCTGATCGATCAAGCAACCGCCCCGAGGTCGCCGCGTACAAGCTCGACCGGCTACTCGGCCTCGACATGGTGCCCGTCACGGTCGCGCGGGAACTCGACGGCGAGCCGGGCGCCCTGCAGTTCGTCCCGGCGAATATCTTGACTGAGACGCAACGCCGCGCCGCTAATTCGGGCGGCTCTGCGTGGTGCCCGCTTAGCGATCAATTTCCCGCCATGTACGTTTTCGACACGCTGATCTTCAACGAGGGACGAACGCTCGAGCAGATCGCCTACTCTGCGGAGAACTTCAATCTCATACTGCTCGGCCACGAACGGTCGTTCGGCACGCAGCGCGGCCGCCCGGCGCATCTGCGAGAAGCCACGCTCAATCTAACTCCCACGTGGCAGGACGCGCTGCAAGCGCTCGATGAGGGCCGTTTGACCGAGGAGTTTGGCGAAGATTTGAGCCGCCGCCAGGTCAGGGCCCTCGTGCGCCGTATCGAAGGCGTGCTCGAAGAAGCGGCCGGTCCGTAAGTCGCTTCGCGCGCCTAGAAAAAGGAAAGGTGTTCGTGCGAGGCGAGATAGGCGTCGACGTAGTCGCGATAGTAGCCCTGCACCTGCCGCGTCAGCGCGCCGCCGCCGGCGGGAAACTCGACGGTCGTGCCATTACCCAGATTTAGCTTCCGTACCGGCATGACCTCACGCGTGGCACTCGTGACGAAGCACTCCGTCGCCTCGATGACCGCAGCTGGCGCGATCTCCTGCTCGTAGGTCGTAATCCCGCGCGCCCGGCAAGCCTCCCGGACCGCTGCTTTCGTCAAGCCGCGAAGATTGCCTGAAGTTTCAGCAGGCGAAACGAGCTTGCCGTCCATGACGAAGAAGACGTTGCTGTTCGACGACTCGGTAATCTGTCCTGCGGCGTTGAGCATGAGGCAATCGTCGGCGCCCATAGCACGCGCCTCGATAACGCCGAGCACGTTGTTCAGATAGTTTCCGCCCTTGATGTTCGGATCCAACGCATTCTTCGGATTACGCTTCGTTGCGGTGATAGCCAGATTCACGCCCTCACTATAGAACTCCGGCTTCCAATCGTGCATTGCCTTGACGATGATGACGTAGCGCGTCTGCAGGTCCGGCCCCGGAAACAAGTCAATCGGCCCCTCGCCACGCGTCATCGTGAAACGCACGTAGACGTCGCGGCCGCTCTGCGCGGCATTCGTCAGACTAACGGTTTGGCGGATCTCATCGGCCATCTGCTCTTTGGACAGCCCGAGCTGAAGCGAAATCAGCGCCGCCGAGTTTTCGAAGCGCGCCCAATGTTCATCGTAGAGCAATGGCACGCCACCGTACGTTCTGAAAACCTCGTAGACCGAATCGCCGTAGAGAAACCCGCGGTCCATGACCGGAATGCGCGCGTCTTCCGTGAGCGTGATCACGCCGTCGACATTGGTCATGCTTTGAAAGCCTTCCATGGACTCGACTCTTCTGGATAGATTGCTGAACTATGCAGGGTACGACATGGACGCCTATGGCGCCATCATAGCGGTAGCCCGACCTTGACGATTTCCACCCCCTCTTCGCGGGCATTCGCAACATACGCGCCGACGCCCACAGGCACGAGCGCTGACTCGCCTCGCGATAGCCTGCCGATCTCCTCGCCGCCTTCGAGCCGAAACTCAGCGGTGCCGCGAATGACGTGAAGGCAGTGTGGTGGCTCTGCAGCGATGGCGACACCCTGCTCCGGTTCGCCGCCGGGCCGAAGATGCTCGATGCGGAAGCTCGGCGAGTCTACGGAGCAGAACACGCCGGCTCGACCCGGGATGAGCTCCGGCGCAACAATGAAATCCTCGGCAATCGTTGCAGAAAGATTGAGCGCGCTCAGGGCCGAATCGATGTCGATATCACGAACCGGAAACCGCACGTTGTCCCAAGCTCTGAACGTTGGACCTGGACGGCGCACTTCGAGCGCGAGAATTTCCTTGCCTTCCGGGTTTCCAAGCGCATGGACCTCGGCCGACTGCTCGGCGCCGGACCGGGC
>JAOTTJ010000228.1 GCA_029864465.1 Gammaproteobacteria bacterium
TCGGCGTTCTTGCCGATAGCCACAGTCCCTGCCTGATCTTCGATCCCTAGGAATTGCGCAACGTTGACCGTGCCTGTGCGCAGGACCTCGTAGGGGGTCAAGCCGGCCTCGACCATGAGCGGCAGCTCGCGGTGCAGGGAGTAGCCGGGCACGCTGAAAATCTGCGGTGCGTCAGTGCCCATGAGAACGAGCACGCCTTCGTCGTGCATGGTCTTGAGCAACTGCTGGCGCAAGGCTGCCTCGCGTGCCGCGGACTCGCGCGTCGCGCTGTTGTAGGCGTTCGTCGCGAAGTCGAGCCAACGGGCTCGCGTCGCAGCCGGCATGTAGCGATTCTCGGGCCGAGCGGCGAGTGGGCCGGGCTCGCGATGCCCACGCAAGACCTCCCAGAAGATCTGCGTCGGGACGACGGCGACGCCGGCGTCGCGAGTCGCGCGCGCAAGCTCGGGAATACGCGTCGCGTCCGCATGCAGAGGTAGCAAGCGCTGGCGCTCAGCGCCGGTCGCGGCAAGCGCGGGAGATCCCGGTGGCTGCATTGCATCGATGTAGTTATCGAGATGGTCGATCGTGCTCTGCCCTGCGGCGAGCGCGCCCGCAACGCCAACGTGCTCGGAAACATGTCCGCCCCACGGCAAGCCAACTTCCGTCGCCGTGCGCACGATCGTCGCATAGACGTCTGCCGTCAGCCCTTCATGAACCTTGAGCAGGTCGAATCCTTGCTCTCTGGCTGCGCGCACGAGGCGCTCGGCCGTGGCCGGGTCTGGGACGTTCTCCCCTTCGAGCGATGGTGCGGCAAGCCAAAGGCGCGGACCGATCATCTCTCCAGCCTCTACGCGACGGCGAAAGTCGAGCTGCGCAGAATGGCCCTGCATGCCGCGCACGGTCGTTGCCCCAGCAGCAACATAAAGCAGCAGCACGTCTTCGGCATCGGCCATTCTCGTCGGGATGTGCCCGTGCATTTCCGCGAGTCCGGGCATCAGGAACTTGCCGCGACCGTCGATGCGCGTCGCTCCTTGCGGGATGGGGGTCGAGGCGCTAGGACCGAGCGCCGCAATTGTTCCGGACTCGACGACGACGGTCTGATCCTCGAGCACGCGCTCGCTGTCCATCGGAATGACATCGACGTCGACGAATGCGTAGTTGCCGCGCCCGGGAATCTGCGCGGATGTTGCGGTGGCCAGTGTGACGGCGGCCAGGAGCCCCCAGATCGTTCGCCTCATCGTCGTCGTCAGCGCGTGATTAGCAGGTAGATACCGACGATCAGACCGGCGGCGCCGGCGATATAGCGCTGCATGACGGCGTCGGGCATAGCGCCGGAGACGGTCTCGGTCAGCTGCGCGCTCAACGAGCCCGAAAGCTGATATCCCCAGACGAGCAGGCCTGCCCCGGCGACAATGAGCACGAGCCCGATTATTCTGATCAGCGTAAGGTGAGCGTTGGCCATCGGCAGTTCTCCGGCAGCGACGGTAAGCCGCGATACCGTAGTCTAGCAGGCCAATTTATTGCGCTAGCGCCTCGTCGAGCTCGCGTTTGCGATCGAGCTGCAGCTGCTCCACGCCGGCCGCACGGTCCATGGGTTCGACGAGGTCACCGAACGCGGAATCGCGCAGGGCCTGCTGGCGCTCGGCTTCGGTGCTTCGCTCTTGAGGGGCTTCGGGCGCGCAGGCACCGATGCCGATGAGCGCGACTACGATGAGCAGGCGATTGACTGGCATGACCTGATCTCCGGCTGTCGTTGAGGACGCCACAACCCTAACGGCGCGACGACCCGGGAACCTCGACGCCCGTCACCCTTTTGCCAGAGCGACGGCCTTGCGCCGAGCTCATTCAGCTGCAAACGCGACGATCAGATAGGCAGCGTTCGAGGTGCCGTCGCCCCACTCCATGCCGAGTTCCGGATGCAGCGGCTGCGGGTTTTTCACGACGAGGTCGTGCCAGCCGGGCTCCTGAAGCAGACGCGCGTCGAGGGTCGCGCGAAACTCCGAGCCGCTGATGACCTCATGCGGGACGGGCACGCCGCGAAAGTACACCTGCGATCGGCGCACGAAGTTAAAGCCGGTCAGTGTTACCGTGGTCGTCTCGCTGCCGGCGACGACTTGCACCGGCGAAATCGTCTCGATGGCCGGTTGCGGAGACTCGACGGGATCGGGGAGCGGCCGCCCCGGGCCTACGGGCGGTTGGCCGTTGAACCGTCCGCCGCGGCCGGCGAAGGCGACGGGCCGGAAGGCGTCGACCCACAGGAGTTTGGAAACGGGCGGATTGAGTTCCGACTCGACCTTGAATACGGGGTCGTAGCCCGCCGTATAGCCGAGAGCAACTTGTCGTCCGTCGAAGATCACGGTGTCGAGATCGCGTAAATTCTGTACATCCACGAGCGGATCGGCGTTCACGATGATGATGTCGGCAATCTTGCCGGCCTCGATCGTGCCGAGCTCGTCGGCTTTGTCGAGCAGCTCGGCTGACCACTTCGTTGCGCCCTGGATGATCTGCATCGGCGTGACGCCCGCCTCTTCGAAGATCATCATCTCGTGGAACAGATTCAGGCCCGGCACTTTGACGGGGTTGCTGTCGGAACCCGGGATCAGCATGCCGCCGGCATCGACGAACATCTTGTGAAAGCGTAACGAGTTTCTGAAACCACGCATGCGCCGCTCCCAGACCTCGCCCGTCGGGCGTGGCGCGCGGAACTGCGCCAAGGCGGCTTCCTTGCGGGCGTAGGGATAGTAGGCGAGCATGTTCGGATCGCCAGAGTCGAAAAACGCTCGGACCTCTTCTCCCATACGCTCCCAGTCGCGCGGCATCCGCAACCAGGAATTTCGGTAGGTCGGGTCGAGCGCGACACCGGCTTCGACGAGCACGGGAATGAGTTCCCGGGCCTTGTCATCATCCATGTCCGCGTATAGGTCTGCCTCGTTGGTGCGTTGATCCGGCGGCGGCGGGTTGCGCGTCACGAGGCGGCCGATGCCCGACGAATGCGGCAGCATATTGCTGCCGAGCTCGGCAGCCTCCAACGGTCCGAATATCGGCCCGTACGCGCGCGTCGATACGGGCATCCCGAGGCGTCTGGCCTCGTCGAAACCAGCCTCGTAGAAATCCAACGGCAGCGTGCCGTCCTGGAACATGACGATATCGGCGCCGCCGGCGACGAACGCCCTGACGAGCTCGCGCGTCTCCTCGACAGAGGCAGGCGTTCGCCCGGGGGTCAAGATCGTTTCAAGACCCGTGTCACCGGCCGGCCGTGTTGTGAACCTCGAGATACCTGTGAAAGGGCGCGGTGCACGAATCTTGCCCATTAGCACGCCGTCGCGATAAGCCGCGCCGATCTCTCCGGCGATGCCAACATCGATCGTCGACGTGATGCCGTAGTTCAACATGATCTCGCCGTAGAACCACTGGTAGCTGACCATCGCATCCCAGAGTCCGGGCAGCACGAACTTGCCGCGCGCGTCGATAACGACGGCGCCACGTGGATAACGAGCCTCCCCGATCTCGGCTACGCGCGTGATCTCGTTGCCCTCGATGATGACGACGGAGTTCGGCACGGGTTCCCCGCCGTTGCCGTCGATCAGCGTGCCGCCCTCGATCACGAGTGCTTGCTGGGCCCGAGCCGCGTTGAGTGTGACCGTAAGGCTTAGGACGATGCTGAGAAGCACCGAGACGAACTTGGACGTCGATCGAGTCACGGAGACCCCCTTCGTTTTCGTGGAATTGTGATTCCCCCGTGGGACCGCCCACGTATATGCCGGGATGACGGAGAGGTCAAGGCGGGCCTCGATTAAACAGGGTCGGCTGGGGTCTGGATCGGGTGCGGATCGGCGTCCATACTCCGGCCAGCCCCGCCGCGGCGTTGCGACGGAGGCGAGGCCAACGAGGAAACGCCATGACCGACTATCGTTACCAGGACCTGCTGCCCGCCGCGGCACAGGACGTGCCCTACCGCTCGCTGACGTCAGACCATGTCGAGGTCACGGACGTTGCCGGCCGACGTTTCGTCGACGTCTCGAGCGAAGGCCTCACGCTGCTCGCGCGTGAGGCCATGCGTGATATCGCGTTTTATCTTCGCCCGGGTCATCTGATGCAGCTCAAGTCCATACTCGAGGACCCGGAAGCGTCCCCGAACGACAAGTTCGTCGCACTCGATCTGCTCAAGAACGCCAACGTCGCTGCTTCAGGCGTCCTGCCTATGTGTCAGGACACGGGCACGGCTATCGTCATGGGCAAGAAGGGTCAGCACGTGCTGACGGCCGGGAACGATGCCGCGGCGCTCGAGCGCGGCGTCTACGAGACCTATCAGGCGCAGAATCTGCGGTATTCGCAGCTCGCGCCGCTGGATATGTACAGCGAGGTCAATACGAAGACGAATCTCCCCGCGCAGATTGAGATCTACGCCGTCGATGGCGAGGTCTATAGCTTTCTGTTCATGGCCAAAGGCGGTGGCTCGGCCAACAAGAGCTTTCTGTACCAGGAAACCAAGGCATTGCTCAACGAGGAGTCGCTGCTGAAATTCCTCGCGGAGAAGATCAGGTCCCTCGGCACGGCGGCCTGTCCGCCTTACCATCTCGCCGTCGTTGTCGGCGGTACCTCGGCAGAGTACGCACTGAAGACGGCAAAGCTGGCCTCGGCTCGGTACCTCGACGGCCTGCCGACTGAGGGTAGCGAGCTCGGCCGGGGATTCCGCGACCTGGCGGTCGAGGCACAGGTTCACGAACTCACGCGCCAGTCCGGTATCGGCGCGCAGTTCGGCGGCAAGTATTTTTGCCACGACGTGCGTGTCGTGCGCCTGCCGCGGCATGGCGCATCCTGTCCTGTCGCGATCGCCGTGTCCTGCTCGGCCGATCGGCAGGTTCTCGGCAAGATCAGCGCCGAGGGCATTTTTCTCGAGCAGCTAGAGACCGATCCGGCGAAGTACCTTCCCGAAGTCGCCGAAGGCGAGCTCGATGGGGAGGTCGTGCAGCTCGATTTGAACCGGCCGATGGCAGAGATTCGTGCGGAACTGTCCAAGTACCCCGTGCGCACGCGCTTGTCGCTGACCGGTCCGCTCGTCGTCGCGCGCGACATTGCGCATGCGAAGCTCAAGGAGCGCCTCGACGGTGGCCAGGGGCTGCCGAAGTACCTGCAAGATCACATCGTTTACTACGCGGGTCCGGCAAAGAAGCCGGAAGGTTATGCCTCAGGCTCGTTCGGTCCGACGACGGCCGGGCGCATGGATGCGTACGTCGATCTATTCCAGGAAAACGGCGGTAGCCTCGTTATGCTTGCGAAGGGCAACCGCTCGAAGCTCGTGACCAACGCGTGCCGCAAGCACGGTGGCTTTTATCTCGGCTCGATCGGCGGGCCGGCCGCACGCCTCGCGCAGGACTGCATCAGGAACGTTGATGTGCTCGAGTATCCGGAGCT
>JAOTTJ010000229.1 GCA_029864465.1 Gammaproteobacteria bacterium
CATCCCGGACAGCCTCTACCGGCGCATGCGCACGAACGCGGCAGCGTCCGTGCGTGACGGGCGCTATTACTTACAGCTCGCCGGTGCGGAGGCGCGCGAGCGCCTGCTGCTCGCCGCAGCCCATGAATGGAACGTACCCGTCACTGAGCTGACCGCGAAGGACAGCCTAATCACGCACGCCGCGAGTGGACGGGCTACGACCTATGGGCAGATCGCCCATCTCGCGGCGCAGACGCCGCACCCGAACCCCGAGGCAATCACGATCAAGCCGCCGAGCGAATGGACGCTCATGGGCACCGAGCAGAAAAACCTCGACGTCCCGATGAAGGTGACGGGCGAAACCGTCTACGGCATCGACGTGCGTCTGCCTGGCATGAAGTGGGCAACGGTCAGGAGCTGCCCCGTCTACGGCGGCGACGTCAAAAGCTTCGACTTCGACGCCGTGCGCGATCGTCCGGGCGTGATCTCTGCCCATCAACTACCGATTCCGGATCCGTCGCTGATTCGCGGGCGCATCTTCGGCGGCGGCGTCGCGATCGTCGCCGAGACCTGGTACGAGGCCAAGACGGCGATCGATGCGATGCCGATCGAGTGGGACATCCCGGCACACCTTGCCGCGCGCAACACCGAGAATATGCACGCAGAGCTCATGGCTTCGCTCGATGAGCCCGGCCACGTGCGCGTGGATGAGGGCGACGTCGATGCGGTTCTCGCAAGCGCCGAGCGAATCGTCGAGGCAACCTACTCCACTCCCTATCTGCCACGCGCGCGCATGGAGCCCGGGAATGCGACCGTGCTCGTCACGGACGAACGCGTCGATATCTGGATTGGCGATCAGAGTCCGCAGGAGACGCGGCGCAGCGCCGCGGTCATCACGGGCATCCCCGAGCACAACGTGCACGTGCATATGTGCCACCTCGGCGGCGGCTACGGGCGCAACGGCAACGGCCCGCAGGCCGAGCATGCGATCACGATCGCTAACCTGAATCGCGGCACGCCGATTCACATGCTCTGGTCGCGCGAAGAAGATTTCGTCGGCACGACCTATCGTGCAATGGGCGTAGCGCGCCTGCGCGCCGCGCTCGATCCGGACGGCTGGCCCATCGCGTTCGAGGTGCGCACGGGCATGCAGGACGACGGCTTCGGTCCGTGGACGTCGTTCGATGTGACCGCCCGATACTATGCGCCGAATTATCGGTTCTCGAACCACACGACGGATTTTCACATCCCAGTCGGCACGCGCCGCGGCATCGGTCAGGCCGCACACGAGTTCTATCGTGAGAGCTTCATGGACGAGCTGGCCCGCGCTGCCGGCAAGGACCCCTACCTCTACCGCCGCGAGCTCATCGCGCGCTCGAACATGCCGCACAAGGACAGCATGCTCAAAGCGCTCGACATGGCGGCTGAGATGTCGGGCTGGGGCACGCCGTTACCGGAAGGCACGGCACGCGCGATCGCACTGGAGGAACGCGGCGCCGAGGCACACGGCACGGCGACGGTCAGCGCCATGGTGCATACGGTCTCGATAGCGCGTGACGGGACGGTCAAGCTCGAGCGCGTCGACATCGCGCACGATGCGGGCTTCGGCCTCGTGAACCCGCTGTCGGTCAAAAAGCAGCTCGAAGGGCAGATCAGCTGGTTCTACAACGATGCGATGCTGCAGGCCAACACCGTCAGCGAAGGCCGCATCGTCGAGAACAATTTCGATCGGTTCCCGATTGCGCGTCTACACGAGGACCCGCCCGAGATCAACATCGAGTTCTTCGAGAGCGGCCACTGGATGCGCGGCATGGGCCACGACCGAGCGACGTCGGTGCAGTCCGCCATCGGCGATGCGATCTTTCAGATCACGGGCAAACGCTTGCGGGATCTGCCCCTTGGGCAGCACGACCTGAGCTGGGGTTAGACTAGAACCTGAACGTGTAATTCAGCTTTAACGCCAGATCGGCTGCAGCGGACTTGAAGCGATTGTCCAAGTCCAGGTCCTGCAGGTTGTGGTTCAGAACGATGAAAGCCTCGCGGCCGGCCTCGGGAATCCAGTGCAACCGCGTATTGATACCCATCGACTCGGTCACGTTGTCGTACTGAAGCAGCGTGCTCCACGACATCGTTGCAGAGAAGATCACATCGGCTCGGAGTCGTGCGAGACGCGTATTGAAATTACCGGTCGGCAGCTCGACGTCGTTGAAATCGTAATTGACCGTCAGCTGAAAATGATTGCTCGGTCGCCAGCCGATGCCGAAACCGATGCGCTCACGCTCGCCGTTGAAGTAGTCACCCGCACGGTAACTGAGTTCCCCCCAAAAAGTGCGCTGAGCCCCGGTCGAGGCATTAATCTCTGCTTCGTCGAACGTGTACGTGCCCGCAGGGACGACCACCTGGTCGGCGCCTTTTTCCCAGATCACGAAAGGCTCGGTCAACGCTTCCTTGGTCGCATGGACGCGGAGCCTGCCTTGATCGCTCCCGACAGTATCGATTTCGAGCGCACGCCACGTGATGACCTGGGTCTGCAGGTCGCCGTCGATGAAATCGATGCGCTGCATATCCACGCCGCCGAACAACGTCCTGAATAACCCACCGGAGGCACGCCGCGCGTAGCCGAGCTCCGCCGTATGATCACGGATACCCGCACGATTGACGAACCCCAGGGCCGGGGAAAAATTCTCCTCGATCTCCTTCATGCCGACACCGCCTCGCCAGCCGAGGGTATTTGGAGCGCGCAGCTGAAAACCGTAGGCCGACTGGTTGTCGTCGACGCCCTCGGTGTCGGATTGCTGATACCAGGCCTCGCTCTGAATCAGTCGGCCGCCCGCGAGGCGCGAGTTGTTGTAGACGAAATCGACGCCGACGAGCGAGTTGTCGAGGTTCGAGCGCGGATCGCCGTCCGTAACGATGAGCCCCACGGACGACTCGGCGAGCACGTTCGCAGAGACACGTCCGACGAGAACATCGGTGGCATCGACGTCGCCGAATTGATCCTGGCGAATCGCCAGGGCGCCGAGATTCCAACGCCCGACCCGACCGCTGAGCTTGGCGCCGGCTTCCAGGTCCACGGGCTGTCCGGCTGCGCCGAGACCGATCCGCCGCGAGAAGTACGGCCGGCCGTTCTCGAGGTCGGGCCGTGACAACGTCGTGCCGTTGATACCGAAGCCGCCCCGCCCGCCGATGCGCCCGAACCGAAAGATGTCCGAATCTCTCAAGAAAAACGTGCGCTTCTCGGGAAAGAACAGACTGAATCGCGTGAGCTCGACCTGGCGGTCATCGACCTCGGTCGCGGAGAAATCCGTGTTCAGCGTCAGTGAGCCGTTCAGCGAGGGCGTGAACTTGTAGTACACGTCCAGAGACGGCTCCCCAGCGGTCTCCGAACCGGCGGCGGCGTAGTCCTTGTTGTTTCTCAAAGTCAGGGACGGGACGACGTCGAGCCCTCTACCGAGCTGCAAACCCTCGAAACCGACGGCTTCACCAGCGATGCTGGGATTCTGGCTCGAGTTACGCGATACCCAGCCGCTGCGTTCCTGCAAACGGCTGACATCCCGCGCGAAATTGACCCCCCACGTATCGTTTTCCGGGTTGAAGGACAATGTCTGGAATGGGATCGCGATCTCCGCAGTCCAGCCTTCATCGTCCCTGTTCGCTGCACCGTACCAAATGCCGTTCCAATTCTGATCGTTCCGGTTCGTATCGAAGTACAACATTTCCATGCGTACGCCGTTCGGATTGAGCTGGAACCGATAACCGTTGCGCTGATCGTTGAACGGCGAAATGATCACGGCGAAAAAATCGTCGCGCCAGAACTGGGCGCCCTGTCTGAGGATATTCGCGTTGATCGCATCCGGCCGTGAATCGAACATTCGCGCACCGATGTAAAGCGCATTGTCGTCGTAGTAGATACGGACCGTCGTCGGCTGAGCCGGCTCCGCATACTCGATGGGTTCGATCTGATGAAAGTCGTCGATCACGGTCGCCGCCTGCCAGGCCGGCTCGTCGAGCCGCCCGTCGAGCACGGGCGCCTCGCCGCGACCGATCGGTACGGATTTGGTCGCGGCGCCAATAGGCTGCACTTGAGCGAAGACCGGCGCGTAGCCCCCCCAGAGGACCAAGAGCACGGCGGCGGGAACCGTCAACCGTATCGATACGGCGTTCTTCACGGCAGCTAGAACCGAAACGTATAGCTGAACTTCAGGCTCAGGTCTGAGCGCTGCGACTTGAACGTGTTGTCCTTATCGAAATCCTGCAGATTGTGGTTCAACACGATGAAGCCCTCTTGGCCCGCGCGCGGAATCCACTGTAGGCGGCTGTTGATGCCGATTTCTTCTGATCCGTTGTCGTATTGAATCAGGTTGACCCAGAACAGCGTCGACGAGAAAGCGTACTCCGTCGTCCAGCCGAGCAGTCGGCTGATGAACTGCCCGCCCGGAAGCTCGATGTCGTTCCAGTCAAAGCTCAGCGTCGTGTTGAAGCGCGGTGACGGCCGCCACGTGACTTCACCATTGATTCGATCGCGTACGCCGGATAGAAAATCGCCCGTCTGATAAGTAACCTCGCCGAAGAATCGCCTGTGGCTCCCGGTCTGAAATCGAAAGCTTGTCTCGCCGAAGGAATAGGTGCCGGCTTCGACCACGACTTCGCGTGTAGGGTCCTCGTAGAGCGCGAAAGCCTCGACGACGACTTCCTTCTGCGCAAGATGTTCGAGCTCGATGTTATCGAACGAATGCGTGACGAGCCAAAAGGGGCGTACGCGAATGACCTCGGAACTGAGTCCACCGCCCTCCAACAGGGTCACACGCTGCGCATCGAGCGTCATGACGAGGCGCTGCCAGCGCTCGTTGTCGAAGTAGTGGTTGTAGCCAACGTTGGCCGTCATGTCGCGAATACCGGTGCGATTGACGAAACCGAGCGCCGGTTTGAAGTTCTCCTCGACCTCGTTGATACCGAAGCCGCCGCGTAGCCCCTGGTTGTTCGGGCTGCGAAGGCGCAAGCCCCGTGCGGTATCCTTGCCGTCTACCCCTTGCGTGCTCGAGCGTTGGAACCAGGCGTCGCCCTCGAGCTGGCGCCCGCCCGGCAGACGCGTGTTCAAGTAGCGAAAGTCGATGCCGAACACGGAATTATCGAGATTCGAGCGTGGGTCGCCGTCGGTGACGATGAAGCCGAGCGTCGATTCCTCGAGCACGTTCGCCGAGAATCGCCCGACGAAGATGTCCGTTTCATCGATCTCCTCGATGAGGCTGCCGGCGCTATCGAGTCGCTGGTAACCGTCCTGACGGATCGCGAGTGTGCCGATGTTCCAGCGCCCGACGCGCCCGCTGATCTTGCCGCCGTATTTCAAGTCGACAGGCGCGCCATTCGCGGCGAGACCGATGCGCCGCGAGAAAAACGGGCGGCTGTTCTCG
>JAOTTJ010000019.1 GCA_029864465.1 Gammaproteobacteria bacterium
AGGGCTACAGGACGAGAATGAATTTCTCGTTGCCGTTCGCTCATGCTGGTGCGCCCTTTGGTCCGCGCGCGCGCTGCGCTACATGGCGACACACGATCTCGACCCGGCTGATACGGCCATGGCGCTAGCACTTCAGCCACTGGTCGATGCGCGTGTATCGGGTGGTGGCTTGAGCCGCACGGCCGAGGGCGACATGTTGCTGAGCGCAACGTGGGGGCTGGGCTCGGCCATCGCTCAGGGTGAAATAGTACCGGATCGCTATGTCGTCAGTCGCGAGGGCAAACTGCTCGATATGGCGACGGGCCGCAAGACCCACAGCGTCAGCTGCGTGCACGGCAACCAGCAGGTCGACCGCAGCGTGGCGGAAGAAGCCTGCTTGGACACAGAACAGCTGCGCGAGCTGGCTGACTACTTGGTCCGCGCCGAAGAGGTCGTTGGCGGCGCCGCAGAAATCGAGTGGGCGCTGGACACCACCGGCATCAAGCTCGTTCAAGCACGCCCCCTGCACATGGAAGAGGCGCACGTCCCCGACGAGGTCTGGGAGAAGCGGCCACGGCTGCGAGGCCATCCAGCCGGTGTCGGCTGGGGCACGGGCACGGCGCGTGTCGTCAACTGTGAGTGCGAGATTTCACGCGTCGGACCAGGTGACGTGCTTGTCACACGGGTTGCCGGGCCCGCACTGACCCACATTCTTCCGCAAGTCGCCGCGGTCGTCGCCGAGCTCGGCGGCAGCACGTCTCACCTGGCCTCACTGGCCCGAGAACGCGGAATTCCCATGGTTCTCGGCGTTCTCGATGCCACCAACACGATTCCTGAAGGCTCGGCCGTCGCCGTCGACGGCGTCGCCGGTATCGTGCGCTGGATGGAATAACCGCTGGATGGGGTCACGCTTGATGGGGTCAGAGTAAATTGGATCCAATTTACTCTGACCCCAAAAATTTTGAACGGAGTTCCAAGTCTATGTCCGATAAAGCCAAAGTCGTCCTGACGGACTATGTCTGGGAGAAGCTGGACGTCGAAAACGAGATTCTCGGCGAGCTTGCCGACGTCGTACCGCTACAGGTCACAGATCCCGCAGCATTCTTTCCCCAGGCCGAAGACTGCGACGCGCTGCTGAACACCTACGCCGGCCCGATCACAGCCGACGTCATGGCGAAGATGGCGAACTGCAAGATCATCGCACGCTACGGTATCGGCGTAGACACGATCGATCTCGACGCTGCAACAGAAGCCGGCATCATCGTCACGAACAACCCGACGTACTGCATCGAAGAAGTCGCCGAGCACACGATGGCGATGTTGCTCACCGCCGCGCGAAAGATTGCGTTCTACGATCGGCTCGTGCGTGACGGCCGCTGGGAAGTGCCGCCTGGCAAACCGATGTTCCGCCTCGCCGGCAGCACCGTCGGTCTTGTCGGTTTCGGCAACATCGCCCGGCACGTCGCCAAGGCTGCTGCAGGATTCGACATGCGCGTGCTCTACGCAGACCCATTTGTCGAACCCGGCCAGTTCGATTCGCCCGGCGAGAAAGTCGAGCTACCCGAGCTGCTGGCCGAATCGGACTACGTCTGCATTCATGCACCGCTGCTGCCCGCCACGCGCGGCATGATCGGTGCCGAGCAACTCGCGCAGATGAAGAGCACAGCGGTCCTCATCAATTGCTCGCGTGGGCCGATCATCGATACGAACGCGCTCATCGCCGCACTCGATGCGAAAGCGATCGCCGGCTGTGCGCTCGACACGACCGATCCCGAGCCGCTACCGGACGACAACGCCCTGCGTGGTCGCGACAACGTCATCATCAATCCTCATGCGGCTTGGTACAGCGAGCAAGCCATGGCCGGACTGCAGCGCGGGGCGCCGAGCGAGGTTCGCCGCGTGCTCGAAGGCGAGTGGCCCATCAACGTCGTCAACAAGGCTGTCAAAGGCAAGAGCCGCGCGGGCCTCTGACTCCCCGACGATGAGCGCCCGCGTTGAGCGGGCCTGGTGCGCTGGCGTCAGCAAGACTCGAGCGCTCGAAATCCCACGAAACGCTGCTGCTATACTTCTGGCATGAGCGCGAATTCACGATATCCCCTCTGTAGCCTCGTCGGCTTCATCTGTCTGCTGCTACTACCCATCTCCGCCTGGCCGCAAGCCAATGATTTTTATGCGGGCCGCACGGTGACGATTCTGGTCGGTTCGAGCCCCGGCGGGATTACCGATACGTCCGCGCGGGAGATCGCTCGCTTCCTCGAGCGGCACCTTCCCGGCGAGCCGACCGTGATCGTCAAGAACATGCCCGGCGGCGGCAGCGTGACGATGACGAATTACATCTATCGATCGGCGCCAAAAGACGGAACGGTCCTCGGCTACGCCTTGCCTGCGGTCGTGACAGCGCAGCTGCTCGAGCCACGACGCGCCCGCTACGATGGCCGAGAGATCAACTGGATCGGCTCTGCGTTCAGGACGACGAACGTGCTCTCGATTTCGAGCTCGGCACCCGTCAGGACGTTGGAGGAACTCAGGCAGCAACCGCTCGCGATCGGCGTGACCGGAAGAGGCTCACCGATCTATCAACTGCCGGCGCTGTCGCGCTCTTTACTGGGGCTGCAACTCAAGATCATCGCCGGCTACGAAGGCGGCAACGACATCACGCTCGCGATGGAGCGTGGTGAAGTGCATGGGCAGGGCACGGCCTTGGAGTTCTGGGCAATGTCGCGCCCGCAATGGCTCGAATCGGGAGCGCTTACTCATCTCGTCTACATTGGAGCGGGTGACCCGCAACGCCTGCCTGGCGTGCCTCACATGAAGGACCTCGTGTCCACGGACGAGGACAAACGGCTCGTGGAGTTCTTTGAGACGAGCGCGACGTTCGGGTTTCCGCTGTTTGCACCTCCGTCCGTTCCGCAGGAGCGCATCGCACTCCTCCGGCAGGCATTCGCCGGCGTAGTCGCCGACACCGAGTTCGCGGAATCCGTGCGCACGACAATGAAAATGGAAATTACCCCGACCGTCGGCGAGGCTCTGGCCCAGCTCGTCGCCGAAGCCATCGAGACGCCCGAGCCGATTGTGACCAGAGCCCGCGCAGTATTGGACGCGGACTAACTATCCCTTCGGTCTATTCGTAGCACATCACGCCACAGCCTGTTGCCCAGGCAACGACGGGTTCGTAAAACAGTACGCGGGCATTGCGGCCCGCGCCCATACCGGCCACGGTCACCCAAGTCCTGATCTCATGCGTTCCTAAACCGCGCTTCTCGAGTTCCTCGTCCGAGTAACTCTGCAGCGCTTGCGCATCGCCGTCCTGCAAACGCTGCAGGAAAAGCGCGTCGAACTCCGTGTCGATCTGGCCGTGCAGGCGCTCCCCGGGCGCGTGGCTCAAGCCGCCGGCAGCAACGACGGCGACGCGCCGTGGATCGGCCTCGAGCGCCTCTCCAATAACCCTGCCCAACTGGTAGCAGCGCGACAAATGCGGCAGCGGATACGTCATGCAGTTGATGATCAACGGCACGACCGGAATCGTCCGGTCTGGATCGAGAAGGCTCAGCGGCACCATGGTGCCATGGTCGAGTTTGAGCTCGTTGGCGTAATTCAGCTCGAACCCGGCTGCATAGCAAGCGCTCAGCAGCCGTCCGGCAAGCTCAGCCTCTCCCGGTGAAACGCCCGGCTCGACTTTGAGCCACGGCTCGACCGGACCGAAGTAGCTATCGGCGACTCCGAGCGTGAATGCGGGCATGCAATCGAGAAAGAAGTTGGCGAAATGCTCTGAGCTGACGATCAAGATGGCTTCGGGCTCGGATGCCTCCAGTTGCCCCCGCAGCTCGCCGTAGGCGCTGAAAAAGCGTTCTCTGAGCTCGGCCGGCGGCGCATCGGCCCAAGCGGTGATGCCCGGCGTATGACTGACCGAGCAGGCAAATGTCATAGGCACTAGTCGTCTCCCTCGCGGATGGCATTCAGATAATCCGGCTCGGAAACGCCGTGAATGATTGTGAACGGACGAAGCAATAACGGATGCACACCCATCTCGTAAAGCGCATGGATGTTGAGCTGCGAAATCGCAGCGCCCTCCTCGTCGGTCAAACCGAACTCTTTGACGAATCCGTCTCTGTTCTCGAAGAACCGTTCGCGCGATTTTGCGTCTCGATTGACGCTCTGAATAAGTTTTTGCACCTGATAGATGCTCATGCGAAATACCTCACTGTAGCGTTGGCGGCAGCAACACACCGAGTCTCTGAGCCGTCTCTGTCAACTGCGTCCACACTTTGGCGGGAATCGGAATTCCATCCCGGCGGTGTTGCGATTCGCGAATCTCCGGCTCACCGGGCAACATCACCTCACTGTCAGCGTCCATTGCCGGTAATGCCTTGATCGAGCGCGCCAACGCGAGAACGAGCTCTTTGAAATCAGCAACGTTAGAGAACGCCTCGATGTCTATCGCAATGGCAAGTCCGTTCTGGGCGTGGCCTTTCTGCGCGCCCGTCAACGCGGGCTCGAGCAGCGGATTTCCCGTCAATACGCCGGTTAGGCATTCGAACAGCAGTGACAGGCCCGAGCCCTTCGGCCCTCCGAGCGGCAGGGGAATCGCTGCCTTATGCGGATCATCCGTCGGCTCGCCGTCATCGGTGAGCGCGCAGACCCCCGGTAGCGGCTGGCCTGTCGCCCGCGCAGCCCGAATTTTTCCGATCGGCATCTGACTCGTTGACATGTCCAACACGAGCATGCCATCCGGCCCGCCGGGAACTGCAATCGCGATGGGGGTCGTTGCGACACCGGCGGCGCGGGCCCCAAAGTACGCCATATTCGGCCGGCTCGTCGCCACGGCGATCCCCGCCATGTTCTCCTGTGCGGCCATCGCGGCATAGTAACCCGCTGCACCGGAATGCGTCGTTCGCCGAACGACGGTCCAGCCAATAGCATCCGTACGCGCTCTCTGCAATGCGTCTTGCATCGCGAAAGACATCGCGACCGCTCCCGGCCCTTGCCCTGCATCGACGATGGCCGCGCCGCGGCGCTCCGTCGTGACCTCCATGACCGCGTCCGCTCGCATCACGCCGGACTCGAGCCAGGCAACGTAGCGGGGAATTCGCATAACGCCGTGGGAATCGATCCCGCGAAGGTTCGCCCAGATAAGCACGTCCGTCTGCGTGCGCGCGTCCTGCGCCGAGAACCCGGTCGCGCCGAAGACGCCGTGACAAAACGCCTCTAGATCGTTGACAGCAACTCGTATTGGAGCTTCGGACATGAAGATTCGTACCGGATTTGCGACGCTACACCGGATAGAAACGATCGAGCCAGTCTTTCAATATCGCGCGAGCGCGGTGATTCTGCTCGGCGAGCAGGAAGTGGTCGACGTCGCTGAGCAAATGCAGCTCCGTGGGCTCACCCGCACGCTTGAACAGTTCGATGGACTGCTCCGTCGGCGTCACGGAATCTCTGGCAGCATGCATGAGCAGCAGTGGATGCGGCGCGATATTGCCGACAACGTCCTCGGCTCGAAAATCGAACATGCTCTGCGCCGTCTCTACAGGAAATTCCATGACCGACTTCGGACTCAAATGCCCCCGAAGCTTGGGTGGGATCGGCACGATATCGTATCGGGAAACCATCATCGGCTCATCTGCCGGAGATTGTCGCGAGCGGCCCGCCTCGAGCATGTCTAGAAATTTCTGCCATGCCTCGGGAGCTTTGTGCTGGCCGCGAAACTTGCGCTCCCCGTTTCCCCAGCCTCCTGCTGAGACGACAGCCGCAACGCGAGGGTCGATCCCTGCAGTATAGAGTGCTACGGCAGCGCCGAAGCTGCTACCGATCAAGCCGACGCGGTCATCGGCTATCTCGGGTCGCTCGAGCAAGAAATCCAGCGCGCGCTGTGTGTCCTCGACTTGCTCGAGACAAATAATGCGGCCGAAAGGACCTTCGCTGTCGCCGCAGCCACGCATGTCGAAGCGTAGCGTGACGTAGCCCCAGTCGCAGAGCATACGCGCGGGATCGACGACGTTACCGGCATTCTTATTGCTGCCGAAACCGTGCAGCACGATAAAGGCTGGACGTCGGGAACGGCCTTGTTCGAAGTCGTCAGGAAACTGCAAGATCGCGGCAAGCGAAAATCCCGCAGATTCGAACTGTATTTCTTGCTCGGTCAATGTGGAGGGTCGGGCCGTGTCCGTACAGGCCGCGTTACGTTACGATGATCGTCATCGTACGGCAAACGCAGGCGCGATCCGGTCCACGGCCGCCGCAGGCGGGCGCACACGCGCGTCGCTAGTCAGGCAACGCAAACGCATAAATTGCATTGTGGCCCTGAACCGTCGATATGCGGCTGATCGCCATTGGCGTGGCAGTGCCGGACTGCGCGTTACCCGTCATCACGAGCACGTACTGACGGCCGTCCACGGCGTAGGTGATCGTACTCGTTTGCGCGATGCCGCCAAGCACCGTCTCCCAAAGGATCTCGCCCGAGTCCGAATCGAACGCCCGGAAACGGCGCGCCATGTCGCCCCAGAACAGAAGATTGCCAGCCGTCACGAGCGCGCTACCGTTACCGGGTTCGGCCTGCGAATAAATGCGCTCCATTTCACCTGTCGCGAGATTGACCTTCGCAATGTTTGCATATTCGTTGGGATCGATACCTGGCCTCAGGATGCCATTTCGCGGACCGTAACCACTGGCCGCCTGCGAGTTCGCCGTCATATCGAGGCAGGCGTCATGATACGGGATGTAGAGTGCGTTCTTGTCCGGATCGTAAGCAGTCGACCAGAAGCTACGCGTATTGTGATAGCAGACGAGCCGGCGATCACCATCCTGAATAAAAAGCCGCTCGCTGTTGATTTCGGTACGACCGGTCTCGACATTGATATTCGCGATGTGAAACTCGGGGATGTCATACGGGAACGGCATCGCCCAGAGAAACTGCCCGGTCGCGCGATCGAGCATCCAAATCCCACCACCCTCACCGACGGCGACAACCGTATCGCGATCCTCGCCGCGCGCGGCGCCCGGGTTGATCCATTTGACGGCGGCGGGGTCAGGCTCGATGCGCGTCGTCACGAGCGTACGCTCGTGCAGGTGATCGAGATCCCAATCGTCACCAGGGCTGTGCTGGTAATACCAAACGAGCTCACCCGTATCGATATCGAGAGCGACTGTGGAGTTGCTATAAAGATTGGACGGTGCCGTGTTGGAGATTGCGTCGGCGCTGCCGTGACGCGTCAGTCGCGTGTAAGGTGACGGATTCGCAATCCCCCAGTACGTGATGCGCCGCTCGGGGTCGTAGGAGCCTGGCAAGCCCCAGGAGCTCGCGGCACGTTGTTCCTCTGGTAACCCGCCCCAGGTATCGCCGTCGGGGGTTCCTTCTGCGGCGGTGTTGTAGAACTTCCAGAGCTCCTCACCCGTCAGTGCATCATGCGCCGCAATGAAACACCCGACGCGTCGCGCACATGTGCGATTGGTAATCGCTTTCCCATCGGCGATGAGCACGCCACCTGTATGCTGTGTCCGCGTCGCGGGATCAAAGACTTCTGTCTCCCAACGAAGCTCGCCAGTCCTGGCGTCGAGGCCGACGAGGAATCCGTCGGGCGCCGGGTAAATAATCACATCGCCGTAGATGCCGATGTTTTTCGTGCGTGATAGCTCGGGCCGGCCAATGTGCTGAGTGACTTCGGTAGAAATATCCCGGTAGTAGACCCAGAGCTCATCGCCGGTTGTGGCGTCCACGGCCAGCACGCTCGCGCCGGGCTGGACGACGTAGAGAACACCATCGTGGACTAGCGGCACGGTCTCCTGCGAACCGAGCGGCAAACCCCGGGCCCAAGCGAGCTGAAGCCCGTTGACGTTGCTGGCGTTGACCTGATCGAGCGGGCTGAAGCGCTGCTGATCGTACGTACGATTGATCATGAGCCAGTCGGACGGGTCCGGGCTCAGCAGCATCGCGT
The DNA here is from genome assembly GCA_029864465.1 of Gammaproteobacteria bacterium. Lineage (GTDB taxonomy): Bacteria > Pseudomonadota > Gammaproteobacteria > Steroidobacterales > Rariloculaceae > JAHEEM01. Next base: position 7,911 of record JAOTTJ010000019.1, read on the forward strand.
CGTCCACGTGCCGGTAGTCATTAGTCTGCCCGAACGCCGCGAATGCGCAGGCGCCCAGCAGGGCGATGCCGATCCGGAAAAATCGGTTCATGCTTGCCCCCTCTACGCTTTTTTCTTCGTTGTAATAAGTCGTGCCAGTCTAACGCAAAACGCCAGATCTCGGCCACGGGTACGAATACGAACCCGGGAACCCCCTGGCGAGCAGCGCGAGATCACCTATGCCGCCGTGCAGCTAGCGGAAGTCAAGGCAGGGGGAGCGATTGGAAGCCCGAGTCCAGCGCGGTAAGGACCGCTGCATCCCGCGCGTAGATGTCCTCGTAAAAACGAGCTCGCCCGTCGTCCGCGGGCTCTGCCGTCCAGTAGAGGATGAAAACGCTCACTGGCGTCGTCAGATATACGGTCATCGTCTGCCCGCTATCTATCGCCCGACCGATCGCATCCCGCGTCCAGTCGGGCTGATCCTCGAGCAACCGGGCCGCGAATTCCAGCGGATTCTCGACGCGTACGCAGCCGTGCGAGAAGGTGCGTCGGCTACGGGAGAAGAGTTCGGGGCTCGGAGTGTCGTGCAAGTAGACCGAATACGCATTCGGAAACATGAACTTGACCGCGCCGAGCGCGTTACCGGGACCGGGACGCTGCACGACGCTATAAGGAAAATCGCTTGCGCTGAAATTCTCCCAATCCAGCATGGCCGGATCCATGCGCCTCCACTCCTGATTGAACAAGTCGAGGTTACGCGCCGACAGATAAGTCGGATCAGCCTTCATCTCCGGAAACATCTCATCGCGAATGATGCTGCGCGGAACGATCCATGTGGGGTTCAGCACGAGGTACGTCATGTCTGCGGCGACGGCCGGCGTCTGATCATGCTCGGTGCCGACGATGACCCGGGATTCCCAGTCGATTTCTCCATCCTCATAGAGGCGGACGTAAAACCCGGCGACGTTCACGACCACGAAATCCTGCGTATCCGCGAATTCCGCCTGGACCCAACGCACTCGTTCCAGATTGACTCGGAGCTGATCAATCCGCTCCGCAACGCTGACGTTCATCGCACGCAACGTAGCCGGACCAACTGCGCCGTCCACGCCCAGCCCATGGTCTGCCTGGAAGCGACTTACGCTTTCCTCCAAAGCTGAATCGAAAATGTTTGGCTCGGCACGGCGCGATCCGAGCTCCGGGTGTTCGACGGCCAGTCGAGCCCGCACGGCAGCGACGCGGGGATCGTCGTCGCCCCGCTGCAGCGGGGCGCCATCTGGCACGGACGGCCAGCCACCGCGGCTCGCAATTGCGCGGTAGCTTGAAAGCCGCGCCTGCATACTGCGGTAATAAGACAGCGACGGTACGAGCGACTCGAGAAACTCTGGCAGGTTACGCTGTGCGAGCGCGTCCGCGAGCACCGCTACCGGCTCGCCCGACAACAGCGGGCGGCTCTGGCTCCAGGAAGCCGACAGTGTGCTCGGGTCGACCTTGCCGTAAACGAGCTGATAAGCATAGGTGACGAGGCCGTCTGTCAGCAGCAGGTCGAGGCTGGCATTGATGCGCGGATCGTCAGGCTGCTCCGCCTGCATCTCCCGGAGCAACCGGATCGCATCCAAGTGGAAGTCCTGCGGCGAAAGCCCGTGTGCCTCACTGCCTTCTAACGCCGCCAACAGGATCTCCACCTCGTGAGTGTCTGACCAGGCAGGCTCGAATCGTCGCGCCCCGTAGAAGCGAGCGAGAAAATCGACGCCCACGAGCTGGGTCCCGGCAACTTCCGCATTGCCGCTGTCGTGCGCATACTCGACGACACGGCGCAGCTGCTCCGAGGCCGTCTGTCCCCAGGCTACGAACGGCGCCAGGCTGACCGACAGGACGAACGCCCATTTCGCGCTGCGCCGGATCGTCATGGCAGCTTCACTCTGTCGGTATTCATGTTTGATGATTTTCGTGAATTTCGGCATCTTTTGAGGTTGCGTCCCTCGGGTATAATAATGTTATGCGAAGTGCGAGCAATTATCGATCAGCCATGATGGCAGCGCTGGCCGCGGTGTTCACGCCGCTCCTGCCGGCGTCGGTCAATAGCGCGACCGCGCTCGAAGAGCGCCGATTGTCGTTCTATCACACCCACACGCGCGAGACGCTGAACGTAACGTATGCCGTTAATGGGGAATACGTGGACTCCGCTCTCGCGCAAATCAATGAGTTCCTATCGGATTTTCGGACAGGCGATGTCGAACTCGTTGACCCGGAACTCCTGGATCTGATCCACGACGTCCGTGAGTCACTGAACAGCAGCGCAACTTTCGAGATTATCTCAGCGTACCGCTCACCGAAGACCAACGAGATGCTTCGTAGCCAAAGCTCGGGCGTTGCGCGCAACAGCCAACACGTGCTCGGCAAGGCCATCGACGTAAGGCTTCGTGGTATCGAGACGAGCAGGCTCCGGGACACCGCGATCGAGCTCCAGCGCGGCGGCGTCGGCTATTACGCGCAATCCAATTTCGTGCACCTCGACACGGGACGCGTGCGACGCTGGTAGTCGACCGTCCTGGCACGGCCCGAGCAACCGCTCTGCCACCGCTTCAGGCATGACTGCCTAGACATCCGCGCGCCCCGCTGACCTGTCAGACCTACGGTTCTCACGCTGTACTTGCGTGAGCCGAAGCTACCCTACTCACCACTCGCCTCGGCGGCGATATAGTACGGCCGCCACCAGCGGATCGCTATCGGCACGGTGATGTTGAGGAAAAATGCCGCGATCATGAGCGTGAAGAACGCTTCGGGCGGCAAAATATTGTTCTGAACATAGGCTATGTCCATGACGACGAAGGCAAGCTCCGCTCGCCCGAGCATGCCGAAACCGATCATGAGACTCTGATGCCAGGTCATCGCACCTGTATAGCGCGCAGCCAGCCCGGCTGTGGATACCTGCACAAAGAATAGACCCGCAAAAAGCATCACCGCGTACGGCAACACGCTCGTAAAGAGGTCCGCGTCGAATACGATTTTTGCACCGAGATCGACGAAAAAAACGGGACCGATGAGCGAGAAAGCTGCCGTATCGACGATTCTCTTCGTTTCGGCGTAGACGCTCGGCGTGAGACCGGTTTTGACGATTTCCTTGCTTTCGGCATAGACGTTCGACGTAACAGAGGCTGCTTCTTGTACGATTCCGGGGGCGTCACCGATGTCGAAATACTCTTCCTTGATAATCAGGCCTGCCATGTAGGCGCCCACAGCGGGATGAAAGCCGAAAACGCTCGCAAGCAAGCCGACGACGAGAGCGACTAACAGTATCGAGATCGTTGCATGACGGCCCTCATCGAATGACAGCAGATGCATCATGCCGTAGTGACCAAGCAGCGGCACGCGACTGATCCAGCCCCTGAGCCGATGCGGGAAGACCCAACCGCCAACGACAGTCACGATGACGAAGAATGCGACTGCTTTGCCGGCCGCCGCGGCGACACCGGCCATGCTCAGCGGTTCGCCGCCGACCGCGAGCGGCACGACGATCGCGACGGCCACGAGCGAGCCAATATCGTCGATAACCGCCGACGTCATGACGCGCGTAGCCACGACGGAATTCTGGAGGCCCTCGCTACGCAGCGACACCATGGTCAGAGAGACGGCCGTCGCGGTCATCGCGAGCGCGCACATGAGCGACACGTTAATGTCGTTCCAGATGTAATCAGCAATCACATACGTTATTGCGAACGGGCCCAGCGCGCCGAAAAGCGCGATACCCCAGCTCCTTTTCATGCTCGCGAGGAAGTTGTCGGGCGATTCCTCGAAACCGAGCGCGAACATGATAAAGATGATGCCGAGCTCGGCGAACTCCCGAATGAACAGGTCGGACTCGGTCGGAACAATGCCGAGATTGACGAGCGCGAACCCGGCGAACAGAAAAAACAGGACCGGCGTCAGCCGCGTCTTCTTGGCCGCGACGACGGCGACGAAGACGGCCGCCCAGATGATAGCGAGATGGGTCAGCGGGTGCATCAGGCACTCATCGTCGCGCGATCAGGACTCGGGCTTGCCGTCGCTCAGCGTCTTGAGGACCTCGTACACGGCGGCCGTATCCTCATTCCCGCGCCCGGATTCGACGGCGGCCGTGTAGACGGGTGCCGATGCCGTGAACAACGGTGTAACGACACCATTCTTTTCAGCGAACTCGCGTATGAGCTGCATGTCTTTCTGCCAGACCTCGAGTTTCATCGTCGCGGGCTCGTAATCTTCGCTGACCATGAGCGGTCCCCTGAGCTCGAAGACACGAGAATTTCCGGCACCGGATCCGACGACCTCGTAGAGCACTTGCGCATCGAGCCCGCTGCGTACCCCGAGTAGCATCGCCTCGGCTGTCGCGACATTGTGGATCGCGACGAGCAGATTGGCGACGAACTTCATCTTCGTGCCGTTACCGAACTCGCCGAGGTAGGGACACGCGCGGCCGAAGCCGAGAAACACCTTCTCACAGGACTTGCAGCTCGCCGCATCACCGCTCGCGTAAATGACCAGATCGCCGACGGCTGCTTGCGCACCCGTGCCACTCAACGGACAGTCGAGCAGCATGATGCCGCGCTCGGCCAATCGGTCGCGGCTCGAGACCTTGTCTTCGATCGGCAACGTGCTGAGCTCCGCAACGATGAGGCCATCGACGTCCGACTCGGGGAGGTTCGCAAGCTGGTCTGTCACTTGCTCTAGGGCGGCGACGCTCGGTAGGCTCGTGAGCACGATACTCGCGCGAGCTGCGACCGCAGCAGCCGACTCCAACACCACTACGCCGTTGGCCTCGGCCTCGCGCCGACGATCGGGATCAGGATCGAAACCGCATACCTTCTGGTCCGCGGCGATGAGATTGCGCGCAATGGCGCCGCCCATGATTCCTAAGCCGATGACCCCTACCATCGATTTCCCTCCGCGCTGGTCGCTCGCCAACTACAGTGCAGCGATTGCCGCAGCGAGCTCGGCGTACTCGTTGCCGAGTGCTCGGCGCTCGTCTTCATAAGCCTCGCCGTCGAGATACTCCGTATTCTCACCCATCTGCGCCATTGCGGCCTTGTAGTCGGGATCGTCCTGAAGCTCGGCGAATGCAGCTCGGAGACGGGCGATACGATCGGCGGGCGTTGCCCGCGGGGCCATGACGGCGCGATGCATGAAGCCTGCGCTCGCCGAGATTCCGAGCTCGGCGAACGACGGCACGTCCTCGATCGTTCGCTCGCTGCCGGCCGTCGCTAGGATTCGGATTACACCGGCTTCGACGTCGGCGACGAGGGACGACGGAAAACCCGCCGAGATATCGACGTCACCGCCGAGAAGTGCCGCTTTCGCTGGCCCACCACCGCGATAAGGCACGAGTCTGAGCCGGATTCCCCGGTCCTTCATGACCTGGCCCGCCGTTACGAAAAACGCTGCCCAGAGCCCGCTGTGCGACATCTTGAGCTCACCCGGGCGCGCCCGTGCGTCGGCCTCGAAGTCCTGCCAGGTCTGATATGGGCTATCGCCGCGCACGATTAGACCCACCTGCCCGTAGTTCACGCGCGCCACGGAGATCAAGTCGGCGGTCGTGTCGTAGTGCCGGTTGCGAAACGTGTGCTGGTAGAGCTGATCACGATAGTTATCTGTAAAGATGAGCGTGTAGCCGTCAGGAGGAGCCTGGACCGCCTCGAGCGTCCCCTTCTGGCCGGCCTGGCCCGGCACGAGCTTGATAACGACCGGTTGGTCGAGATAGCGCTGAATATAGGTCGTGAAGACACGCGCGTTGAGATCGTGGGACCCACCTGCCGCATAAGGTGTAATAAGCGTAATCGGCCGCTCGGGATATTGCGCGAGCGCCGGACCACCGACGAGCATCATCACGAGCACGCCGCTCGTCGTCACTGCACGAGTTACGCGAAGAAGAAACGTCGAGACGTTTGCCATCTACCTACCCTCCCCGGATGAGCTCTTGCTTGCGTAGACGGCTCATGCGCAGGCCGATCAGCGTGCCAAATATCGGCGTTGCAACGACGATCGCCGTCATACCAAGCCGCTCGGTGAGCGCAAACTGCAACAAGCTATCCCCAGCCAGCGACACCGTCTGCCCGAAACTGTACTCGAGCTCACGCCCAAGAATGAAGCCCATGACCATCGGCATAACGTCGAACGCCGCTTTTCGCAGAGCGAGACCGATAATGCCGAACCCGACCAACGTTACGAGATCGAACGGATTGCTGCGCGCGAGGTACGTCCCCGTAAACGCGAGCATGATTGTGATCGGGATCAGCAGCGACTTCTTGATCGTCACGACGCGGCTAAACATAGGAATCGAATAATACCCGATGAACCAGAATATGACGTTTGCGAAGAGCATCACGATCAGTATCGCGAAGACGATCGCGCCGCTCGTCTCGAACAGCGTAGGCCCCGGGCGCAAGCCCTGCATCATAAACGCGCCGAGCAGCAGAGCTGTGACGTTGTCGCCGGGGATACCCAGCGTCAGCAGCGGCACCATCGTCGGGCCGTTGACCGCATTGTTAGCGGCCTCGGCTGCCGCAACGCCGTCGATTTCACCCTTACCGAAAGTCTCCGGATGCTTCGACGCGTTCTTGGCTGCGATATAGCCCATCATCGCGGCAACCGTCTGCCCGAGGCCCGGCACGAGGCCGACGGCCGTGCCAATACCCGTCGACCGGAGAATGGTGCGCATGGAGGCCTTGAGCTCCTTCCACGAAAGCCGGTCGCCGACGAGGCTTGCGACCCGCCCCCGCTTGCGATCTCCCGCGCGCACGGCGTTAAAAATCTCCGGCAGCGCAAACAACCCGATCAGCATCGGTATCAAATGAAATCCATCGTAGAGCTCGGTTGTGCCGAACGTGTAGCGCTCCATAGCCGAGAAGGGGTCGGCGCCGACGAAGCTCAGCCAGAACCCGAATCCGAGCATCAGCAGCCCCTTCAACACGGGCCCTGTCGCCGTAACCGATACGATCACGAGACTCATGAACATGATCGCGGCGATCTCGGGTGGACCGAAACCTAACACGATGGCTGCGACTGGAATAATTAGAATCAGCGTGAGGAAATCGCTGATGAAATCGGAAATGACCGACGCGGCCAGAGCCATATCGAGCGCCTTACGCGGCTGACCCTTTTTACTGAGCTCGTGGCCGTCCATGACCGTCACGACCGACGCTGCCGTGCCTGGCATCGAGATCAGAATTGCCGGAACGCTTCCACCGTAGATGCCGCCCTTGTAGACGCCGATCAAGAAAGGAATTCCAATGAGCGGGTCGCCGACGAGAAACGCGACCGGCATGAGCACGGACATACCCATCGTCGTTGTGAAGCCCGGCATCGCGCCCATGAGCATGCCGAGCAGCAACCCGGCACTCACCCATATGAACGTATCGACTCGAAGGGCGGCCTCGAAACCGGCAAGCAGTGCTTCAAGCAACTGTCCTACCCCCCAAGACGAGCCTCTTTCTCATGGCTAGAAGCTCGGCAGCATACCGAGCAACGGCACGAGCACAGCTTCGATCGCATCGAGCTCGGGCAGCGATGTACGCAGGACGTGTGTCACGAGCACGTAAATCACGAATGGCAGTCCGGCGCTGAAGGCGACGATCTGCGCGATGCTGTCATTACCGACGAGTAGCGACGTACCGAGCATGAGCACGAACATCGTCGTCAGGAAGCCGAGCATGTTGATCACGAGCGCGCACAGCACAACGAGAACGAGAAATCCGAGCAGGCGCTTCGTGCCGCCACTGTCGTCCCCCGCCAACGCCGGCTCGAGCTCACCTTCGAAGTCTTCTACGCCCCTGATGCGATTGGCGATGAAGAAACCGGCGACGACGACGATGCCTACGAGCACGAGGCTCGGAAACAACCTCGGGTTCAGCGGCGAAATATCGTCGCTCAGGTTGATCGGCGGTTCGGCAATGAGCCTCTGGCCGAGCGCAAGCGCAACAACGGCCAGCAGCAGGAGCCCTGCGACGAGCCGGAAATCAGCCTTGCGGAACATTCCGGCTCAACGGGCGAACTGAACCACGGTCGTCGTTAAGCGACGGCCGCGGCAGCCGATGCCGTGCGCACGAGCGGCAATGAGACCGGTTCGTTGCTGTCTGCAGATATGTCCGCGGCGAGATAGAGCTCCATGACGGCACGAGCCTGCTCGGCTGTGGCCATCACCGGGCGATCCAGCGCGATGGCTTCGATGAAGTGCACGGTCTCGTTGTGCATCGGCCCGGCGAAAACATGTCCAACCGACTCACCAGGCATCGAAGACATCGGCAATCGCATGCCGTTCTCCAGCGTATTGAAGATGACGTCGCGATGCGTATCGTCGATCACGAGCATGCCGTCCGTCCCGGTGACTTCTATCCACGTGCCGGAGTAGTTCGGATGACCCGGCGGCATCGTCCACCCCGAGCCGATCGTGAGAACGACGCCGTTATCAAGCGTAATGATCATCCACTGCGCATCCTCGAGCCCCGTGACGTCTTTCATCGCGCCATAGGCCGACTGCGAGTACACGCGAACAGGCTTGGCCGGCGCCATGCACCAAAGCAGGAAATCGATATCGTGCGTCGCCTCCATCACAGCAGGCGAGAGTTTGATACGGCCGCCAATCTTGTTGCCGAGGCCCCGTGTAATGTGCCGGCTGACAAGCGCGCAAACAGGATCGCCGATTGTTTTCTCGAGCAGACTCTTCTTCGCATACGCGAATTTCGGGTTGAAGCGCTGGGAATAGCCTATCGCGAACTTGAGCTCGTTCTTGGTCGCGATCTCGACGAGCTCGTCCGCCTCATCGAGCGTCAGCGCAAGCGGCTTCTCGAGAAATACATGCTTGCCCGCCTGCAGCGCTTCCTTGGCCATCGGGTAGTGGGTTGTCTCGGGTGTCGCCGAAATAATGATCGCGTCAATATTGTCTCTGGCGATGACCTCACGATAGTCAGTCGTAGTCGAGGTCGGGTTTGTCTCGTCAGAAACCTCCGCAAGCCGCTCCTCGTTGATTTCAGCCAGATGCAGCTCGTTCACGAGCGCACTCCCGGCGCACGTATTCGCACGAATACCGCCGCACCACCCCGTGCCAATGAGGCCGATATTGATCTGTTTCATTTCCACTTCCTCAAGAAATTGCTTGTAGCTACTGTAACACGGTCCCGGGCAGCCACGCGGCCAGCCCGGGAAACACCAAGATCGAGATCGCGACGCCAATCATGACGATCCAATACGGTATTGCGCCCCTGAAAATCTCCTGCAACGTGACATCCGGATCCGGCACCGAGGCCTTGACCGTAAATATCAGCAGACCCATCGGTGGCGTCAATAAGCCTGCCTCGATGATCAGGATGCCGTAGATCGCGAACGCGATCGGGTCGAAACCAGCTGCGATCGCAATCGGTACGAAGATCGGGATCGTCAGCAGGATATCAGAGATCGAGTCGATCAACGTGCCGAGCGCGAGCCAGATAATCGTCATAATCACGATGATGCCGAACGGCCCCAGCCCCGCGCCGAAAAAAAGCTCCTGAATCAAATTAATACCGCCGCTGACGGCCAACAGGCGCGAGTACATCGAACCCGTGATCAGCAGGAACATGATCGGCGCCGTCGAGCGACCGGCGTTATAGATCGCCTCGATAAAATCGTGCCATCGCATGCCCTTGGCCAATCCGACCACGAGGCTTCCGAGCGCGCCGAAGCCTGCAGCCTCGGTCGGCGTGAACACGCCCAGCCAGATTCCACCGAGCACGACGAAAATAAGGGCGATGATGCCAAGGCCGCTGACGAGCTCCGAACGGGCCTCCCCGGCAGGACGATCCCGCTCATGCCGGGTGTCGGTCGGCGGCGCGAGCTCCGGGTTGCGAATCGCCGCGATCGCACAATAGGCAATGAAAGCCGAGCCGAGCAAGAGGCCCGGTACGACGCCGCCGAGAAACAGTGCGCCGACGGAACCCTCGGTAAGAATCGCCCAAACAATCATCAGAACGCTAGGCGGAATCAGCATGCCTAAACTGCCGCTGCCTGCGATGACGCCAACGGCATAGGATCGCTTGTAGCCGAGTCGACGCATCTCCGGATACGCGATCCGACTGAACGTCGCCGCGGACGCGATCGCAACACCGGACACAGCCGCGAATGCCGCGTTACCGAGCACGGTGGCTGCGGCCAGACGGCCCGGCATACGCCGCATCGCGCGATCGCAGAGCAGATAAAGATCTCGCGCAGCGCCCGAGCGGCTGATGATCTCGCCCATGAGCATGAACAACGGGATCACGGCCAGCGCATCGGTCCGGATCGCGTCGTAGGCCGTCGAGCCGAGAATATACAGTGCAATCTCGACGCTGCCGTAGCTCAAGTACACGCCGATGACGCTCGCAACACCGAGCGCGACACCGATATGCACACCGAGCACGACGAGCACGAGCAGGATCGCGAGCGAGTAGAAGATGACTTCCGGGCCCATCACGCCCCGACGATCTCTTCTTCGTGCGCCTCGAGCTTGCCGGTCCAGTCGAGATAGATGAGATAGAAGTAAACGTAAGCTGCAAACAGCGACGTTATGATGACAAGGAAGCGCACGGGATACGTCGGCACCCTGAGTGCGCCCTCACCTTCATATTCGCTAACACCGAGCGCCTCGAGTGCCGGGCCCCAGGCGCTGAACGCGGTACCGACGAAGAACAAAAGACCCAGTAGATTCGTGATCGAGCGCAAGATGCGCTTCCAGTCGGCGTTGGCAAGATCGTAGACGATCGTCGTGCGAATCATGCCGTCGCGATATATCGCAAGCGGCAGTTGCAGGAACGTGATCGACACGACCGAGTTCTTGATGATCTCCGTCGCCCCGAGCAGCGGTAGCCCGAAAAAATAACGTCCGCAGACATCGATGAAGATGATGACCGCGAGCACGAGCACCCAGGCAGCCGAGACGATGTGCGTGGCTTGCGCAACGCGCCCGATAGGCTTGCGTTTGAGTTGCTCGGCCACGCCGTCTCCCTCGGTCTATGCTGAATTCGCTAGACCGCTTCCCACTGGCCCGACTTCACAGATCTGGCGATCGCCTCGAGGACCGCCACGTTCTGCACGCGCTGCTCGTTCGTGAAACGGTACTCGCGGCGGCCCTCGACGGCGTCGGCCCAGGCCTCGAGATTCGCACGCACGGGGTCTAGCGGCGGGAACGTCTCGCTATGCTGCACACCGTCCTGACCGCAGGTGATCAAGTGTGTCTTACCGCCGTGCTGCGGATGAGAATCGTCGCGTGCCTCGATCCACATATCATCGCCGAAAATCGTGAACCGCCCGTAGTACGGCGTTGCCGAGATCGCTGCGAGAAAACCCGTCGCGCCGCTCGCAAAGCGCAGCTGGACGTTGACGACGTCGCCCGTCGGCAGCGGCAGCTTGCGTCGCGCACTCTGCGCAACCAGCGCTTCAACGGGACCGAACATCGAGATGAACAGATCGGTCAGATGAACGCCCATGCCGGTCATGCCGGCCGCCGGTGCTTCCTCGACTGATCCGCGCCACTCGTCGGCCTTCACATTCGTGAAGATGCTGTGCGAGAAATTTGCCTCGCAGTGCATTTGCGTGCCGCCGATCGCGCCGTCGGCAACGAGTTGGGCAATCTTTTCCATCGTCGGCTCAAAACGACGCTCATGACCGACACCCATGATGATGCCCGCCTTGTCCGTCGCCTCGAGCATGCGCTCTACGCTGGCCTTCGTCAGCGACAGCGGCTTCTCGCAGAAAATCTGCTTGCCGGCCTCGACAGCCGCGAGCACCTGATCCTCATGCTGCGAGTGCGGAGTACAAAGCACGACGGCATCGACTTCGGGGTCAGCCAGAACCTTTGCATAACTGTCCAACAGCTCGATGCCGGTCTCATCGGCAAAATCTTTGTGCTTCTCCGGCGAACGCGCAGCCAAACGATTGATACTGATACTCTCGCTGCCCTCGATCGACTTGACCATGTGCCGACCCCACCAGCCGAGACCTATCATTGCAGCTCTAATCATCTTGCTTCCTTTCGTTGGATTGACTAGCACGCGGCTTCGCGCCGCGCATTCTCATTCGACCGAGTACTCGACCGGCCACTCGTAACCGCTTTGCGTGACGAGATCGATGTAAGTGCGCAGAATCTCCCGTCCGGGCATTCCGCGTGATTCCGCTTCTTCTGCCATGTTTCTCGGAAAATCCGCGAGCGATAGCGCCCATTCGCGCCTAACCTCTTCGGGCAGCGTTCGCACCGTCGCACCGGCGGCCCGCAGGCTATCGAGCCCGAAAGCCTGCCGCTCGTCCAGCATCTTCGCCACTGTAATTTCGTAATCGCGTCCGACCTCGAGCACGATCCTCTGCACCTCAGCCGGCAGGCGCTCCAGACTGCGCGTGTTCATCGTCACGATCGAGGCACCGCCTGTCGCGCCAAAGCCGATCAGCGTGTAATACGGCGCGGGTTCGTGATACTTGAAGGCGAAATAGGAAGACGGGTACATGAGCCAGCCCGAATAGACGCCCGTCGACATGGCCATGTAACCATCGGGCAACGCCGACTGCACAGGGATCACGCCGGCATAAGCGAGCCACGGCAGATTCGGGCCCGCACCGGCAATCTTCACGCCCTTGAGATCGGCAACGCTGTCCCACGGACTCGTCGTGCCTAGATGATAGTTGTCGAAGCCGTTGAGGCCGAGCACGAACTGCCCGTAGTTCTCCATCAGCTGCTCGTTGAGCCACGGGTGCGCATCATAGACCTGGCGAGCGATCCGAACGCCGCTTTCCCCTTCCTGAGGTCCGAACGGCACGAAGTAGGCGAAATTATGCAGAAACAGCTTGGCTGGTTCGAAGCACGTGCAGTAGCCGCCGATGTCGAGCAACCCGACCTGCACGGCCTCTAGCGTCTCGGCGACGGAGGCAATCGAGCCCGCGTAGCCTTCGATGATTCGAAGCTCGTGATCGGTCTCCTCTGCGACACGGCGCCTGAGCTCCGGAACGAGAAAATCGCGCATGCCCGTTGCGTAGACGATCGCACCGCCCGGATGCCCCGATCCGACGCGCAATGTAAATAGGTCTGCTCGCGCTGGGCCAGCCCCTGCAGCCGTGACGGCCAACAGCACCGTAGCCGCCATGCAGCCAGCCCGCGAGGCGCGCCGTCTCGTCATGATGTGCTAGCCCTCGGCAGCGGCTGTCTCAGCGACATGCTTACCCGTTTGGGGATTGAGCTCGCACGCCTCGCTCCAGCTGATGATGTTCAGCGTACGCACGAAACTGCCGGCGCCTACGTTCTCGGCGCACCAGAGCCCGAGCTCGACGATCTCCGAGTCAGAGAAATGCTCTCTCAGCTCAGCGTAGAAGGCATCGTCATCGGCTTTGGCGATATCGTGCTTCAGGTGATCGGCGAAGCGCAGCGCGACCTTCTCGCGCTCGGAAAGCAGCTCGCTCGTCTCGAAATTCCAGACCTCTTGGACCTTTTCCTCCGTGAGACCGGCCGCCATCGCTGCGGCCGAGCGAACGGTCCCGCAGTAACCGCACTCGTGGTCGAACGCGATTTTTACGCGGCAGAGCTCTTTGAGATCTTTTGGCAGCTCACCATCGTTGGAGGAGGCAAGCCAGTACCGGTACCACGCGACACCGATCGGGCTTCTGAACAGGATCTTGAGAACGCGTGGGTCCGGCGAA
>JAOTTJ010000230.1 GCA_029864465.1 Gammaproteobacteria bacterium
GAGGCCTATTTCCTGACAGTGCACGATATCGTTCGGTTCGCGCGCTCACGGGACATCCTGTGTCAGGGGCGAGGCTCCGCAGCAAATTCTGCGGTTTGTTACTGCTTAGGTGTAACCGAGGTCGATCCGGCACGCATGGAAGTGCTCGTAGAGCGGTTTATCTCCAAGGAGCGCGACGAACCACCGGACATAGACGTGGATTTCGAGCACGACCGGCGTGAGGAGGTCATTCAATACATATATGGCAAGTATTCACGTGAGCGCGCCGCATTGGCGGCAACGGTCATCCGTTACAGGGCCAGAAGCGCAATACGGGATCTCGGTAAGGCTTTGGGCTTGGAGGAGGCCCGGACTGCGGCATTGGCAAGATCCATGCAATGGTGGAACAGCTGCAAAGCTGATCCTGAGCGGGTCAGGGAGGCTGGTCTCGATCCGAATAATTCGAAGGTTCGTCAACTGCTCGAGCTTGCGACGGCGCTCATAGGATTTCCACGGCACTTATCCCAGCATGTCGGCGGATTCGTCATTTCGCAGGGGCCGCTGACACGCCTCGTGCCGATAGAAAATGCAGCGATGCCCGAGCGTAGCGTCATTCAATGGGACAAGGACGATCTCGAGGAGCTGGGCTTGTTGAAAGTGGATGTGCTCGGTCTCGGGATGCTCAGCGCAATCCGGCGTAGCTTCGAGCTCATAGAAAATTTCTATGGACGTACATTGAGCCTGAGCACGCTGCCTGCCGAAGATCCCGCTGTCTACGACATGATCTGCAAGGCCGATACGATGGGGGTGTTTCAAATCGAGTCGCGTGCGCAGATGGCGATGCTGCCGCGTCTCAAACCCCGGTGCTATTACGATCTCGTGATCGAGGTTGCCATCATTCGTCCTGGTCCTATCCAAGGCGACATGGTTCACCCTTATCTCAGGCGCCGCAATGGTGAGGAACCTGTGGCCTATCCGAGCCCGGAGGTCGAGGCTGTGCTCGAGCGTACGCTAGGTGTGCCTATATTCCAGGAACAGGTTATGAAGCTCGCAGTCGTAGCTGCCGGATTTACACCCGGAGAAGCGGATCAGCTACGCAGAGCCATGGCGGCTTGGCGCCGCCGAGGCGGGCTCGAGTTTTTCGAGCAGCGCCTCATCAGCGGCATGCGCGAGCGAGGTTATGCCGATGAATTCGCGCAACGCATATTCAACCAGATTAAAGGTTTCGGGGAATACGGTTTTCCGGAATCACACGCGGCGAGCTTCGCATGGCTCGTTTACGTTTCGGCCTGGCTCAAGTGCCATGAGCCAGGTGTATTCTGTTGTGCCTTATTGAACAGTCAGCCCATGGGTTTCTACGCCCCGGCACAGCTTGTCCGCTCGGCGACAGAGCACGGTGTGGAGGTCAGGGCGGTCGATGTAAACGAGAGCGATTGGGATTCGACGTTGGAATCTGCAGAGGGCGGCAGGCCGGCTGTGCGCCTGGGCTTACGCATGATCAAAGGTCTATCCGAGAACGGTGGGGCGCGCCTATTGGCGGCGCGCCGTCACGGCCGTTTTACCGATATTCAAAGCCTGTCCGAGCAAGCTGAGCTCGGCAGCGCGGATCTAGACGCGTTGGCTGCGGCCGGAGCGCTCGGCTCGCTCGCACGGCACAGGCACGGAGCCGCGTGGGATGTCGCCGGCGTTCAAAAGCCGACACCGTTATTGAGTCAAATGCGCATCGCCGAAGCGCTGCCGATGCTGCGGGCTCCCACGGAGGGTGAGAACATCGCGGCTGATTATAGCCACTTGGGATTGAGCCTCGGCCGTCATCCGTTGGCGTTGTTGCGGCCGCATTTCGATTCCATGGGGTTGATGACGGCTGCCGAAGTAGCTCGATGCGAACCGGGTGAAACCGTGGTCACGGTTGGTTTGGTGATAACGCGCCAACGACCGTCGAGTGCGTCCGGTGTTGTCTTTATCACGATCGAAGATGAGACCGGCTATCTGAACCTGATCGTATGGGAGCGAGTAGGTGAGCGTCAGCGTGCTGAGCTGCTCGGTGCTGCTTTGCTGGGTCTAGAAGGGAAGGTGCAGAAAGAAGGCGAAGTGCTCCATGTCGTCGTAGAACGGTTGCACGATTACAGTGCGCTACTCGGCTCTCTACAGACGTGTTCGCGGGATTTTTGTTAGAAAACGGGGATAGATCGGGGCTATCGGGCGGGTCAGACAGTGGCTCGGGTTTCGTCAGATCTTATAGTCGTCGAAATCTTCCAGGTCCTGCCTGGCGCGCTTACTTTCCATGAGCTCCTCGAGCCTGTGCCTTGCGCCGCTAGCCTTGTCGCCCAGGCCCGCCGGCAGTTCCGACTCGAGCGTCTGGAGCAACTCCTCGACGTTGATCTCCACGGACGGATCACCGACATTGTCGGTAGCCGGATCGCTCTCCATGCTCTCCGATTCTTCTTCGTCGAGCGTGTCGTCGTAGACGATTTCGGTTTCTGGGACTGACATGACTGTCCTCCAAGCTATGTCGGTTCAGATAGCTTCAAGAGATGGCTCATTCGACTGTCAACTAGTCATAATCTGTCAGGTTGATTTCGCGTTTATAAACCGAAGATGTGGCCTTGGCAACAACTTTTTTGGCGAGATGTGAAACGCAACACATCTGTATAAACCGAGGGATCTCGGCTCTAGGTCGGAGTGACCAGCCGTGGTCAGGCGATGAGTTGATTGAGCTGGAAAATCGGTAGCAAAATCGCCATGACAATGGCGAGCACGATCAGGCCCATAAAAATGATCAGCGCCGGTTCGAGAACCGACAGCATCGTGCTCAACAGGCCATCCATCTCATTCTCTTGGTGGCTTGCGGTGCGCTCGAGCATGTTGTCGAGCTCACCCGAGGCTTCGCCGCTGGAGATTAGGTGAATACTCATCGGCGGAAAGAGCTTCGAGCGGCTCAGCGAGGCACCGATAGCACCGCCTTCGCGGACGCGAACGGTGGCCTCTTCGACGGCATCGCGCATCGGCAGGTTCGTGACGACTGAGGCGCTGATGTTCAGGGCCTCGAGGACGGGTACGCCGCTCGAGCTCAAAATGCTCAGAGTTCGCGTGAAACGGGCGGTGTTCAGGCCTCGCGTCACACGGCCGATCAGCGGCAACTGCAGCAACCGGCGGTGTAGCGCGCGCTGTGGAGCTTCCTGGCGGAACAGCCGCCTGATACCGATTACGCCAATCACGGCGCCAGCGATCAGCAGCCACCAGTAGCTTTGAAGAAAGCTGGACACGGCGATGAGCCCACGCGTGAGCAACGGTAATGTCTGGCCCGTGGATTCGAATACGCCGACGACCTTGGGCACGACGTAGACGAGCATGAGCGTGATGATCGTCATTGCGAGCCCCGTCAATACGATCGGATAGATCATCGCGTGGCTGACTTTCTGCCGCAGCGTATGGCGGGCCTCGGTGTACTCGGCTAACCGCTCCAGTACCATGTCGAGCCGACCTGCCTGCTCGCCCGCGGCAATCGTCGCACGGTAGACGATCGGAAAAGCGTTGGGGAAATCTTCGAGACCAGCGGCCAGCGTGTGTCCTTCGAGCACCTTTGCGCGGACACCGAGCAAGATGCTTGTCATGCGCGGCTTTTCGCTCTGCTCACTGACGGCTTGCAGCGCCTCCTCGAGCGGCAGCCCGGCACGCGAGAGCGTCGCCAGCTGCCGCGTCATGAGGGCCAGGTCGAGCGCCGACACACCTCGGGCGAGAGAGTGTCGCTGGCCGGTGGCCCCGCGTTTTCCTTCGACCTCGGTAACCTCGACGGGAATGAGATCGCGCTCGCGCAGCGCGCTGCGCACTTGTCGTGGCGTATCGCCCTCGAGCACGCCCTTGCGTTCCTTACCGCGCGGGTCGATGGCAACGTATTGGTAAGCACCCATGCGGTGTTCGCTGGCGTAGAACCCGCCTAATCGCTCTGCGTTACCCTGAGGACTTCCTCGAGGGTCGTCACGCCGTCGAGTACCTTGCGGATGCCGTCCTCACGGATGCTCGGGCCGTGCTTGCGCGCGTGGCGCTCGAGCTCGTGCTCGCCGGCGCCATCGTGGATCATCGTGCGCATTTGTTCATCGATCGCGATGAGCTCATAGATACCCGTGCGCCCTTGGTAGCCGCGCTCCCCCTCGGCGGCATGGTAGAGCTGCGGTGGCTCGCTTGGATCCGCGCCGAGGAGATTGCATTCGTACTCGCTCGCCGTGTAGGGCACGCGCGTCGCTGGATCGAGAACGCGCACGAGACGCTGGGCGAGAACGCCGATCACGCTCGAGGAGAGCAAGAATGGCTCGACGCCCATGTCGCGAAGTCGAGTCACCGCGCCGACGGCCGTGTTGGTATGCAGCGTGGATAGGACGAGATGGCCTGTCAGACTAGCCTGCACGGCGATTTCGGCGGTTTCGAGGTCGCGTATTTCGCCGACCATCACGACGTCAGGGTCCTGGCGAAGTATGGCTCTGAGCCCTCGCGCGAAAGTCATGTCGACCTTCGTGTTGACCTGAGTTTGGCCGATCCCGTCGAGGTGATATTCGACGGGGTCTTCAACCGTCAAAATATTGCGCGTGAGGTCGTTAATTTGCTCGAGCGCGGCGTACAGCGTCGTCGTCTTGCCGGAGCCGGTTGGGCCCGTCACGAGCAGAATACCGTGCGCCTTGTGAATGAGCTGATCCATGATCTGTCGGTCTCGATCGGCCATGCCGAGTCCGGTCAGGTTTAGGCGGCCAGCCTGCTTGTCGAGTAGACGCAAGACGACGCGCTCGCCGTGACCCGACGGTATTGTGGAGACGCGAACGTCCACGGCGCGCCCGGCGATTCGCAGAGAGATTCTGCCATCCTGAGGCAGGCGCTTCTCGGCGATGTCGAGCTTGGCCATGACTTTGATGCGTGAGACAAGCAGTGGTGCCAACGCGCGTCGGGATTGCAGAACCTCCTCGAGTATCCCGTCTATGCGAAATCGCACAGCGAGGCGGTTTTCGTATGGCTCAATGTGGATGTCCGAGGCATGTTTCTTCACGGCTTCGGTCAGCACGGCATTGATCAACCGAATGATCGGTGCCTCGTCGTCGCTTTCGAGCAAGTCTGACGGCTCGGGTAGCGCCTGGGCGATGTCGAGCAGGTCGGTTTCCTCGTCTAAGCCCTCCATGACGGTCATGGCCGCGCCGCTCTCGTAGGCGAGCTGCAGCCGGGCGTCGAAATCCTCGGCATCGACACTCGAGAAATCGACGGGGCGGCCGACGTAACGACGAACCTCCGCGAGACTCGCAGGTGCAACGCCCTTGCGGTACAGCACATCGATCCGGCCCTCACGCTGACCCTGGATCAGTACGCCGTGACGTTTGGCGAAAGTGAAGGGCAGCCGCAGCGTCGATGCGGTTTGAACGTCGTC
>JAOTTJ010000231.1 GCA_029864465.1 Gammaproteobacteria bacterium
CCCTCCCTACTGTTGCATGGACCAGACAGGCGCGAAGCTGGGTCTGCCCAGGCGTTGGACGACTAGCATACCTTAGTCTTCGGCCCCGTCACGCCTTCTGAGGGCGGGACTCGAAGCTTGGGGCGAGCAGCTTCTTATCGACATCGAACGATCGGCAAGCCAGCCTGTCACGGCACGGCTCGCCGACACTCAAGCGCCGCCGTCGATAGCCGCCCGGAGTATCGCAGCAACCTCGTCGGAGGGCCTGTTGTCTCTGCTTCCAGCGCTGCCTGATGCGGCATCGAGCGGCGACACGCCCAAATCGTCGACGACCTCGACGTCCGCGCCGTGATCGATCAAGAACTGGACTACGCGCGGCCAGGCCCATTGCACCGCACCGTAGAGCGCGGTCTGGCCGCCGCGTTCGGGCAACGTCGTTGAACGCCCGATACGAGCGGTTCGACCTTTGACATCGGTGATCCTCGCATTCACGTCGGCACCGGCGCCCAGCAATAGCTCGAGCGTCGCGAGCGCGCGATCCTCCGCGTCGCCGTCCGGGTTGAAGCGCGGGCTCGGCTCCATGCCTAGCCCCGCCGCACCTATGAGCGGCGTCACACCCATGACGTTGGGCACTTCGACGCGTGCTCCGTAGTCGAGCAACAGCCCAACCGCCTCACTATCCTGTCCGGCGGCAGCGCGCAGCAACGGCGTGGCGCCCGTCGTGATGATTTCGTCGGCGAACCGGCCCGCGTTACCGCCGCGGCTCGGTCGATGCATATTGAGCTGAGAGTTGGGGTTGACGCCCGCATCGAGGAACAGCTGCGCGAGCTCGAGCGCCGTTGTCTCCTCCGTCACGATCGGTGGCCCCGTGCGTTCGTCGTAAGCATCGAGGCTGTAGGTGTTCATGTCGATGGCCGAATAGAGCGCCGTGCGGCCCCACCAATCCCAGACGTGCGGACTTGCGCCGCGCTCGAACAAGAGCTTCGCCGTATCGAATGCGAAGTTGTCGATCGCAACGATCAACGGCGTCACGCCGTCCGGGTTCGGCCGGTTGGGATCCGCGCCGGCATCCAGAAGCGCCTCGACGCAGTCTCTGCAGCCTGCGCGCGCCGCATACAACAAGGGCGTCATGCCCCCCGTCGGTCGATATTGGTTACGCGGCTCGGCCGTCATCTGAGTCGACCAGTCATTAGTTATCGCACGCGCCTCGACGTTCGCACCGCGGTCGATCAGAAATCTCGTGAGCTCGGCAGAGCCCGAATCGGCGGCCCACATGAGCGCGGTCTGCCCGCGCCAGGCCTCCCGTGCATTGACGTCGGCACCATGACGCACGAGAAGCTCGGCAATTTCGACGGAGCCCGCGCGCGCGGCCAACATGAGCACGGTCTGGCCGTCCTTATTCGGTGCCTCGACGTCGGCACCGGCAGCGAGCAACAGCTCGACAGTCGCGGCGTTGGCGATTTTCACGGCCTCTGCCAGCGGGCTCGAGCCGTAGGTGTTGATGACGTCCACCTGCGCCCCGTACTCGAGCAGGGCCCGCGTAAGGGCTGCATCCGCGGTATACACGGCCCAGTGCAACGGCGTCGTGCCGTCTCCCTGTGCAGTGTTGACGTCGGCACCGGCATCGATCAACGCGAGGGCAGCGTTGCGATCTCCAGCCCGGATGAAATCGGCAAGCTGGTCATCGGCCACAGCCGTGTTCACGACGACGAGCCAACAGACAAACGCGAGTACTGATCTTGTCATGGCGATATCCGTTAGAGCAGATCCGCAGCGAGTGAGTTGTGATGCGCCCAATAGCCCTTGTAGGCGTCGTAGGCGAACTTGAATGGATCGTCAAAAGATCGATACAGACCCTGCAAGAGCCCCGCATCGAGCATGTCTTGTGCGCTCATGCCTTTTCTCACGAGCTCGAGCATGCGGTCGAACAGCATGCTCGTCATGTCGTGCTCCGCCTGAAGCTCATCGCGACCAACAACGGGTCCATAGCTCGGCACGAGCTGCGTATCCGCATCGCTGATCGCCAATAGCTTCTCGAGCGCCTCGACGCGACCGCCGAGCCAGCCGCCGCCAAACCAATCGAGCTCGGGATCCTTTGCGGGCGACACGGCATCACCGGCCGCGAGGACATTCGAGTCGCGGAAGTAAACATAGATGTCGCCATCGGTGTGGGCCTCGACGAGGTGACCGTATTCGACGCGTTCGCCGTCGATGAGTGTCTCTCCGCTCGAAAAGAAAGCCTCGGTCGGATGCGCCTCCGCCGGCAATGCCTGCTCGTAACGGTCTTCGGTCGGCACGTAGTAGTCCGTCGCTAGACGCGCGCGGGTCTTCTCGTGCGCGATGATCGTCGCCCCGGCTTGCCCGAGCGCGGCGTTACCGCCGACCTGATCCAGATGCCAGTGCGTATTGAACAGCGTCTGGACCCGTCCGGCGCCTGGGAGCATGCCGAGGGTCGTAAGAAGTGCGTCGGTGAATTGCGCGGCACCGCTGTCGACGAGCACCTGACCTGCGCTCGTCGGCCGCACGAGGATATTCCCACCAGCCCCCGTGAGCATCGCAAGGTCGCCTGCCACGGGTACGACAGTCGGACGCGCCTGCGCCAAACCGTGGCGCGGGAAGGCCGCGAGCGTCAGACTCGCGAGGCCGCCCGTCGCGCCCCGCAATACTGCCCTGCGGCTCACAGTTGCGTGCGTCATGCTTCGATCAGCCTTCCCGTTCGGTGTACTGCCGCCTCAGACGCCGGCGATCTCGCCGGTGCTCTCGCCGAAGCTTTCATAACCCATTCCCGCCTTGTTCAAGAGCGTGAGGTGCAGATTCGAAACGCTCGTGCGCGCGGGCAGGTCGATCTGCTGGCCGCCCTTGAGCGTGCCGGCGCCGCCGCCGACCAAGATATTCGGCACCGGGTAGTTATTGTGCAGGTCGCTGTTGGCCATGTTGGAGCCGTAGAGGAACATCGAGTTATCGAGCAGCGTGCCTTCACCGTCCGGCGTCTCGGCGAGCTTCGTAACGAAGTCCGCGAACCGCTCGACGTGATAGCGCTGAATCTTCACGAGCTTGTGCATGCGCTCGAGATTGTTTGCGTGATGGGAGAGCGGATGGAACGAATCCGGCACGCCGATATGGTTGTAGCTGCGGTTCGTGCCCTCGGCGACCATGATGTAGGAGGCCACGCGCGTGAGGTCCGCCTGATAGGCGACGGCGATCAGATCGAACATCAAGCGTACCTGCTCGTCGAACGAATCGAGCTCACCGAGCGGCGCCTCCGGCAGATCGACGCCCGACAGATCCCGCTGTTCCGCGAGCTCGATGCGCCGCTCGATCTCTCGTATCGTGTCCAAGTAGCCGTCGAGAATCACGCGATCGCCCGCACCGAGGCTGCGCTTGAGCGCCTCGGTGCGCTCGGCGATGAGATCGAGCAGGCTCTTCGTCTGGTTCACGATCGCGGCGCGCTCCTCAGGCGTGTCGCCCTCACCGAAGAGCTGCGCGAAGACCTTGCGCGGGTTGAACTCCATCGGCAACGGCGTCGTCGCATTGCGGTACGACAGCGTGGAGCTGTAGAGGCAGCCGTAACCGCCGCCGCACGCGACCGCCTGCATCGTGCTCTCCGAGCAAACTTCCAGCGACGGCAGTACCGTTTCCTGGCCGATGTGCCCGGCGATGAGCTGATCGATCGTCGGTGTCATGCTGGGGCCTGGGGCCTGCAGATCGGGTTTCGTGCCACTGAGCCACGTCGCCGGGTTGTACCGATGGACCGAATCGGCACTGGCCCTGTTCTCGAGGTTCGAGAACGACGTCACGAGGTGCTTGTATGCCTCGAGCGGCTCGAGAATCGGGCTGAGCTCGAAGCTCGCGCCCGCGCCGCTCGGGGTCCAATGATCCATGTCGGGCCCGTGCGGCGTATTCCAGAGAATCGCCCCGTGAGGAATATAGAAAAAGCCCACGCGCAGCTTCGGAGCGGCCGGGGTCTGGGCGAGCGCCGTGGCGGCAGGAATCATCGCATCGAGCAGCGGCAGGCCGATCGATACCCCGAGGCCTTTGAGGACGGCCCGGCGAGAAAGATGCTTCTTCGTCAGATACATGGCTTTCACTCCCCCAGCGCCTGCATGTGAAATGCGTCGCTCGACACGATCCCCCTCACGATGGCCGAGAAGCGGTAGTCATCGTGTGCGGCCGCGCGCACGATCGAGCGGACCTGTGGCATGTCATGGTACTCGAGCTCCCGGCCCAGCGCGTACATCATGAGCTTCTCCGTCAGCGCCTGGGCAAATTGGTCGGGGCGGCGCAGCAGCGCTTCGCGCAGCTCGACCGGCCCGCTGAGCCTCACGCCGTCGGGCAACACCGTGCTCGGATCGATCGGCGCATCGGCAACCCAATCGACGTCACGCCATTGCCCGATGACGGTGAAGCTCTCCAGCGGCAGCCCATAGGGATCGATGACGCCATGGCAGAAGTTACAGCTCGAATCGGCGCGATGCTCTTCGAGCCGGGCGCGAATCGTTTTTGGCTGCTCGCCCTCGGGGACGTCGAGGTTCGTCTCGACGTTCGGCGGCGGTGGCGAGGGCGGCGTGCCGACGAGCTTGTCTAGCACCCAGGCGCCGCGCAACACGGGCGAGGTCCGGTCGCCATAGGAGGTGCGCAGCAGCACGGCGCCCTTGCCGAGCAGCCCCCAGCGGGCCTCGTCCTCGAGGACGACGCGCCGAAACTGTGGTCCCTTGACCGAGGCGATACCGTAGTGTCGTGCCAGCCGCTCGTTGAGAAACGTGTAGTCGGCCGCCAACAGGCGCTGCACGCTCTGATCATCGAGCAAAATGCTGCGCAGGAAGAGGTCGATCTCGGTCTCGATATCCGCGCGCAGCTCCGCGCTGAACTCGGGGAATAGTTGCGGGTCCGGCTGGACCTCGTCGAGATCATCGAGATTGAGCCACTCGAGCGCGAAATTGCTCACGAGCGTTTCGGCGCGCGGCGCGGCCAGCATCCGCTCAACCTGCGCCTCGATGACGCCGGGATCACGCAGCGTGCCGGCGTTTGCAAGCTCGAGCAGCTCATCGTCGGGCCCCTGGCTCCAGAGGAAGAATGACAACCGGGAGGCGAGCTCCAGATCGCTGAGCGCGTGGACTCGGCGATCCGCGGCGTCCTGCGGGGGCGCGATACCGCGATACAGGAAATCCGGGCTGACGAGCACGGCCGTGACCATGTGCTCGATCCCCGCATCGAACCCGCCTGCGTCACGCCCGGCATCGTAGAAGGCCATGAGCCGGTCGATGTCCTCGGCGGCCACGGGTCGGCGGAAGGCCCGGCGGGCCAGGTTCTCGGTGATGCGCGCGGCGCAGGCGCGCTCCTGCTCTGGCACCTCGGGCTCACAGATGAAGAGCTTCTCCTG
>JAOTTJ010000232.1 GCA_029864465.1 Gammaproteobacteria bacterium
ATGAGAATATCGAGCTTTACGAGATCTGCCGGCTGAAAGTGAAGCAACTGATAATCGAATGACGCGTACCCGCGACTCGCCGACTTGAGCCGGTCGAAAAAATCGAGCACGACCTCAGCCAGCGGCAATTCGTATTCGAGAGAGATCTGGTTACCCAGATACTGCAGCTTACGCTGCACACCTCGCTTCTCCTCACAGAGCTTGATAACTGCGCCGATGAACTCCTGAGGCAAGAGCAGGCTCGCAAGAATCATGGGCTCGCGAATTTCCTGAAGCTGGTTAGGTGGCGGAAGCTGTGCCGGATTCTCGATCTCCAGCACGTCTCCGGCGGTCGTCAAGATTTCATAAACGACCGTTGGCGCCGTCGAAATCAACTCGAGGCCATGCTCGCGTTCGAGGCGCTCCTGGACAATCTCCAGATGCAACATGCCGAGAAACCCGCAACGAAAACCGAAACCCAGGGCCGCGCTGCCCTCGGGCTCGAAGTGCAGCGCGGCATCGTTGAGCCGCAACTTCTGCAAAGCCTCGCGGAAGTCCTCGAAATCCTCCGAGTTGACGGGAAACAGACCAGCAAAGACGCGCGGCTGAATTAGCTTGAACCCCGGCAGCGCCGCGGTCTCGAGTGCACCAGATTCGCGAATCGTATCGCCGACGGGCGCGGCATCGATCTCCTTGATGCCAGCGATGATGAATCCGACCTCACCGGCGCTGAGGCTCTCCACATCGGTCATCTTCGGTGTGAAAACGCCGAGCCTGTCGATCGAGTAGCGTCGCTGCGTCGACACGATCTCGATCCGCTGGCCTTTGCTCAGGCTGCCGTTGACGACGCGTACGAGCGACACCACACCGACATATGCGTCGAACCACGAATCGATGATCAGCGCCTGCAGCGGCGCTTCGCCATCGCCGCGTGGCGGCGGAATTTCACTGACGATCTGCTCTAGAAGATCGTCTATGCCGATACCTTTCTTCGCGCTGATCTGTATCGCATGTTGCGCATCGATTCCGATAATCTCTTCGATCTCCCGAGCAACGCGCTCTGGCTCTGCCGCGGGCAGATCGATTTTGTTGATGACTGGCAGTACGTCGAGGCCCTGCTCGATCGCCGTATAACAGTTGGCGACACTCTGCGCCTCCACCCCCTGTGCTGCGTCGACGACGAGCAGGGCGCCTTCGCAGGCAGCCAGGGATCGCGAAACTTCGTAGGAAAAATCCACATGCCCGGGTGTGTCGATGAAATTGAGCCGATAGGCGAGCCCATCACGCGCTGTGTAGACCAAACACACGCTCTGGGCTTTGATCGTGATACCACGCTCACGCTCGAGATCCATCGAGTCGAGCACCTGATCCCCCATCTCGCGATCGGTCAAGCCGCCGCAGAGCTGGATGAGCCTGTCGGCGAGCGTCGACTTGCCGTGATCGATATGCGCAATGATCGAGAAGTTTCGGACTCTTTCGATAGGCTGCTCCCGGCCCATCCCGGCGCGCTCAACCATGCTCAGGGGCCAAGTAGGCTTCGACGGCCGCCGTATTCAAGGGATACGCCGAGAGCTCCTGTGCATCGCCGACGAGCACCGGAATGCGCAACCCGTAACGTTTCTTCAACGCGAGATCGTCATCGATATTGACGATCTCCAGGCGCGCGCGACCGCGGATGATGGGATCGAGCGCCGCGGCCAGCTCGTCGCAGAGATGGCACTCGGGGCGGCTGAAGAGCCTCAGGGTCTTCATACCGTCGGTGCGACCCGCAACCCTGTAGCCGCATCGCCATACCAACGTCGCTGGATGCGGCGCAGAAGCAGCAGTGCGCCCGTCAATCCGGTAACGGCGCCAGCCAGGCAACCGAGATCGCCAAAACCTGCCGCAGCCGCTGCTGCAGCACCGGTGAGCAACCCGACCAGAGGCAGCCCATGCAACCAGAGTGCGCCACGAAAGACGGCCGCGGCCGGCATCGTCACGAGGATCTCTTCGCCGATGCGAACACGGGTTAGTCCATCGAGCACGAACTCGGCCCGACGCACGTTCGACGCCAGCGCGAGCCGTCCGCACCGGCACCCCGGGCACGCTTCTTGCCCGATGAGCTCAACGGCGAGGCGGCCGTCTGCGTGCGCGGCCAGCACCCGGCCCCTTGCAACCATGCGGTCAGTCATCAGATGTCTGTGAGGCTAAGGGGGCGTCTAGCAAAGCCGTCGCCGGCTCATTCGGCGCGCAAGGAACGTGCGATAGATTCGACCGTCTGTCGCGGCACTTCTCCGACAGCCGTCACCTGACGGCCGTTGACGGTCAGTGAAAATGCGTTCGCCGTTCCGAGTCGCGTGTAGCCCGTCGCGATCTCGGGCTCGCTCTGTGGATCCTCGACGAACACGGAAACCGTTGCGAGCCCGTCCGAGTAGACGAGATGATCGACCGGGTAACGCGAGCCCGCCATCGGCCCCTGCTTGGCGGCCGACAAGTGAAAGCCAGGCGGCAGTTGGCTCGGTGACAGGCGCATCCGACCGTCGGTCTGGCGTGCTAACGCCGGCGGGCGGTACATCGCAAATCCCTCAGTGTTGATCGTCGGCTCGAGCTCGGACCGAGGAATGTCATCGGCGATCTCGATTCGCGAGAACAGCACCTGCTCGACCGTACGGCCTCGCTCGTCGACGAGCTGTGATTTCAGCGGCATCGCTGTCTCAGCGTCGAGCCACAGACGATATCCGTAACGAAAGCCGTCTTTCGGCATGATGCTTATGACTTGTGTACGGCGGTCGGCGACGCGGGCCGTGCGGCGATGCAGACGAAACTCGTAGTGCGCGGCGAGCTCCTGCGTATAGTTCGGTAGAGCGGCAACGAGCGGGCTTGCATCGTTACCGTCCTCGAGTAACACCGTTTCTTCATCCGGCAAGATACAGCGAACCTGCTCGCCGTCGCGAATGATCTCACGGCCGGCGCCGTCCAGTGACATGATGCGCTCGCTGATGCGCCCGGCCTCGTTGACGTGAACGATCAGCAGCGTCTCGGCCGACTCGCCCTGCATATGCACGAACACACCACGATAACTGAGCTCCTCGACGGCGGCATTCATCCGCTCCAGCCAGCGGGAAGCATTTTCGTCTGCTGACGCTGCTTGAACCCGCTCGAAGACGCCGCGATCGCCCTGCGACTCGATGCCACTGCTCGTCGGGACGAGCTGTCTGGATGTCTCCTGCGCTGAAGCCGCGGCGGCCACCAGGGCGTAGATGCCGAGCGAAAACCAGTACTGTGTCGATCGGCGCACGCGTTTACTCCGCGGTCCGGAGCTCTTGGACTCGCCGCAGCGTGTGTTGCTCGCCAGCGATTGAAGAGTTGATCGACGCACGCCGAATAGCCGGAGCGAACCGATTGTGCTGTACGAGATAGTCGGTGAAGCGGATCGACGACTGACTCGTCGCGCTGACCGGAACGACAAAACTCGGCAGCAGCTCGGTCTCGACCGGGACGATGGTGGGTACGGTCTCGATGACCGCTACGGGCGGAGCGTCTGCGCCCGGCTCAATGTCGCGGTCAGTGCTGACGGCTAGCAGCGCGGCGATCGCGACGCTCGCCGCAATTCCGACGCCGGCGGCAGGGCGCACAAACCGCCAGTGCGGGCTCGGCACGGGCGCCTGCACGGGCTCGGGCACGTGCACGCCCTCGAGCGAAGCGTTGATCCGCCGTCGCAGCACATCCGGATCGGGACCGATGAGCTCGCCGCGCAGCGCTGCTCCGATCGTCGCGTAGCGCAGCGTCTTGCGGCGCGCATCGTCGTCCCGGCTGAGGCGCCTGACGAGGAATTCGCATTCGTCGCGCGCGAGCTCGCCGTCAGCAAACGCAGAAATCTGTATGTCTGGAGATTCGGTCATTCTCGGCTCACTCAATCAGGGGTCTGATTTTCTTGTCTATGGCTTCTCTCGCTCGGAAGATTCGCGAACGCACGGTTCCAACCGGGCATTCCATCGTCTGGGCGATCTCCTCGTAGCTCATACCCTCGATCTCGCGCAACAGAACTGCCGTGCGCAGGTCCTCGGGAAGATCGCTGATGGCTTTGTTTATCGTCTGGCGTAGCTCTTCTGAGAGAGTCAAGTGCTCGGGCGTGTCGATGTCCTTGAGCTTTGCGAAAACCTCGGTCTGCTCTGAGTTCTGCATGTCCAAGTCGTAGTACAACGGCTTGCGGCCGGCCGCAACGACGTGATTCTTCGCCGTGTTGATCGCGATCCGATACAGCCATGTGTAAAAAGCGCTGTCCCCTCGAAACGAGCGTATCGCCCGATAAGCCTTCAAAAACGCTTCCTGAGCGACATCGAGCGCTTCGGAAGAGTCCCGCACGTACCGCATGATCAGCTTCAGGATCTTGTGCTGATACTTCACGACCAGCAAGTCGAACGCCGCGCGGTCGCCTTGCTGAACGCGCTTCACGAGCACCAGATCAGCCGCCCGCTCACCCGGGGGCCGGCCTGTCGCCGTTGCGGCCGTTTGCTTCTTCGTAGACTCCATCAAGACTGGAAAGTTCTGCCGTTGAGACCCACTCGGCTTGGATATTGCGACCGCATTGACGGTCGAGACCTATTCTAACAGCCCGGATCCTTCCCCGGACATCTGATCAGGACCCTGAGAGAACGCGTATTATGACAAATTGTGCCGAGGCCCGGGGCGCCTGAGCGCGAGCTGCAGGGTGCGCCAGTCCTCGGCCGGCAGCTGGTCGCGGCAGAGCAGGCAGCGGCGAGTCCCGCCCGCGCCGACTAGGCGCAGCTCAGCCCACCAGGTGCCATACCGTGATGCCGGATTGAGGCTCAGCGCCACAAGCCCTGATTCGGGCAACGCCCAAAGGCCCATTCGGTTCCTGACGATGCGCTCGGGTGGGCCCGGGCGGCGCAGGTAGGCGTGTGCGGCAAGAGCCCCGAGCAGCGCAACCTTTGCTGGCCAGGTGATTGGCAGGCACAAGGATCCAAGTACGGCCAATAGGTGGGTAGCAATGCGCCACGCCTGCAGCAAGCGCGACGGCGCCGGCCTAAGGATGAAGGCTCGTCCGGATCCGGCCGAGCAGCGCTTCGACATCGGGATCCTCGCTCGCACGCCCGGCGATAAGATAGGCCTGCAGCTCGGGATCAGGTAGCTCCAGAAGTGCCTGAAACGTGTGCTTTTCCGTCTCGCTGAGCTTGTCGAAAGATGCCTCGAAGAAGTGGATCAGCAGCACATCGAGCTCGCGCATGCCGCGACGACAACGCCAACGCAGCCTCGCGCGACGGCTGTCCTGGCCAGGGCCTATCTCGAACTCCCCGTGGCTACCTTCTGTGCGCTCGTCAATGGCGCCGCTGGGCCATGAGCTTCTTGATCTCAGCGATCGCGCGCCCGGGGTTAA
>JAOTTJ010000233.1 GCA_029864465.1 Gammaproteobacteria bacterium
CAAAGAGCGCAGAGCGTGCGTGTAATCTCCTGTAGAGAGGACTCGACGGACGATCATAGACCAGACGCCGTGATCGACTATTTGGCCTGGCATGGTGTCGACGCGCAAGCGGTGCAAATAGAGGCCCCAACGAAGCGGGCAGTTGCGGCGATCGTGGATTCGGCGACGAGCTCGGGGTGTGATCTGCTCGATATGGGCGCGTACATACACACGCGAACGCACGTTCTTTTATTCGGCAGCCTCACGGAATACGTCTTGAGCGAGCCTACGTTGCCGACGCTGGTCGTACCTTAGTTAGACGCGGTCTTGCGGGTTGTCGAAAGAACGAAAAGCGCCTGACGGTACCGAAGCGCTCAGCGTCGCTTATCACGCCTCGAGCATTAGCGAAATTCTCGAGCAGCTCAGTGCTACCGAGCAAGGACTGACGAGCACGGCGGCGGCGGCGCGCCTCACGCAGGTGGGCCCCAACCGGTTACCGGAACGAGCTCCGACGACGCTCGCGCAGATCATTGCGCGGCAGTTCAAAAACCCGTTGATCTACGTGCTAGGTCTTGCGGCCGCGCTCGCGTTGGCGTTGGGCGACATCAAGGACGCGCTGTTCATACTCGCCGTTCTCGTGATCAACGCGATGCTCGGCGGCTACCACGAGGCGCGCGCCGAAAAGAGCAGCCGCGCCCTGCAGAGACTGCTGCGTATCCGCGCAACCGTCTCGCGCGATGGCGAGGCGCAGGAGATCGACGCCGAGCAGCTCGTTCCGGGCGATCTCGTCTGGCTGGAGTCCGGCAATCGTGTGCCTGCAGATATCCGCTTGTTGGGCGCTCGCGGCCTCGAAGTCGATGAGTCCTTGCTGACAGGAGAATCGGTGGCCGTTGCCAAGGATCCCATGTGGCAAGGAGAGGTCAATACGCCGTTGGCCGACCGTCGCAACATGGTGTTTGCGGGATCGATGATCTCGCACGGGCGCAGCCGCGGAATCGTCGTTGCAACGGGTGCCGCCAGCGCCGTTGGGCGGATCGCCGCCGATGTCCTGGGCGCAGACCCCGGCAAGCCTCCACTCATCGAGCGCATGGAGCGATTTAGCCGGCGAATCGGCTACGCGGTCCTCGTTGCAGCGCTCGTTGTAGTCGCCTTGGGCGTCACGCTGCAAGGTTACGGTCTGGCCGACATGGTGATGTTCGGCGTGGCCCTCGCCGTATCAGCGATTCCGGAAGGTCTGCCCGTCGCCTTGACTGTCGCACTTGCCGTCGCCAGTTACCGGATGTCGCAGCGTGGCGTAATCATAAGGCGCCTCGCCGCGGTCGAGGGTCTCGGCAGCTGCACGCTGATTGCCAGCGACAAGACGGGCACGCTCACGGTCAATGAGCTAACCGTCAAGGAGATCCGATTACCTAGCGGTCGAGTATTCTCCGTTACGGGTCAGGGTTTTGCCCCGATCGGAGAAGTTCTTTTCGGGAATGCGCCCGCCGATCCGCTCGAGCACCCCGGACTCGGAGAGCTCATGCGTGCGGCGGTCCTTTGCAACGAAGCCGATCTTCACAGCCACGGCGCCGGGTGGACGCACCGCGGCGACCCGACCGACATCGCGTTGCTGTCGCTTGCGCACAAGCTCGGCTGGCGACGGGAGATTGCGCTGGAGAGTCATCCCGAGATCAACGCCATTGCGTTCGAGCCCGAACGCCGCTACGCGGCCAGCTTCCACCGGATCGATTCGCGGACCCAAGTGCTCGTCAAGGGCGCGCCGGAACGAATCGCCGAGATGTGTGCCGATGCGCAGTCAGCTGAGAACATGCTTCGGCAGGCCCAGTCGATGGCCGCGATGGGATATCGCGTGCTGGCTTTCGCCGCCGGAGAGGCGGCAGAGGATCTGGGCGCCGACGCGACGCCGGCCGAGCCGGCGAGTCTGCGGATCTTAGGGCTCGTGGGGATGATCGATCCGTTACGCCCCGGCGTGCGCCAGGCAGTTGCGTCGGCAAAAGCGGCGGGCGTCGTGACGATCATGGTCACGGGCGATCACCCGACGACGGCTCTGGCGATAGCGCGCGATCTCGGTCTCGCCTCCGACGCGGAGGAAGTGATCACAGGCGCGCAGCTCATGGGGCGCGATCGTGCCGAGCTTCCGAGCCTGATCGACGGGGCGAAGGTCTTCGCGCGCGTGGCGCCCCATCAGAAGCTCGAGATCGTTCAAGCAGCGCAGGCGGCGGGGCACTATGTCGCCGTGACGGGTGACGGCGTAAACGACGCACCCGCGCTCCGGGCCGCAAACATCGGTGTCGCCATGGGGAAGAGCGGCACGGACGTGGCGAGGGAGGCAGCGGAGCTGGTGCTCACGGATGATCATTACGCGACGATCGTTGCGGGCATCGAGGAAGGGCGCATCGCTTATGACAATGTTCGCAAGGTGATCTACCTGCTCGTATCGACCGGTGCTGCGGAAGTGGTACTCGTGGGGCTGGCGATTTCGCTGGGCTTACCGATTCCCTTGCTGCCAGCGCAGCTGCTCTGGCTGAATCTCGTGACTAACGGTATTCAAGATGTCGCGCTGGCGTTCGAGCGCGGCGAGACGGGCATCCTGGAGCGTGCTCCGCGTCCGCCGCGCGAGTCCATCTTCAACCGCCTCATGATCGAGCGCACCGTAGTGGCCGCCGTGACGATGGGATGCATCGGATTTGGCGCATTTCAATGGATGCTGGATCAAGGCTGGAGTGAGACCACGGCACGGAATCATCTACTGTTGTTGATGGTCCTTTTCGAGAACGTTCACATTTTCAATTCGAGATCCGAGCTTGTCTCGGCGCTTCGAATATCCCCGCGAAAGAGCCCGATACTCATGGCAGGCGCCGCACTCGCATTCCTCGTGCACGTCGCGATGCTCTATCTCCCCTGGGGTCAGCAGTTGCTCGAGACGGAGGCCGTGTCGGTCTCGAGCTGGGCAGTCCTCGTTGCCATTGCGCTGTCGATCCTGTTCGTTATGGAGCTGCACAAGGCTTACTGGAATCGCTTCGGGCACGTACCCGTCAGGCGCGACGGCGTGCACCGAGATTCCCACGCGGCAGGAGAGTAGCCGCGCGCTCGAGCTTGCGCGTAGCCCGATTTCGACGACGTTCCGGTGTCACGCGTTTTCTACGGAAAGGCTGGGTGCGGTCCTCCGGTATAATCACGCTATGTGGAGACGCACAAAATCAGCTCGACGCATCAGCGGCGAGTGAGCGGCACTCTCGCGGGAGAGCTTTTATGCTGCGGCGACAGTTTCTGAAATCCTCGGCGGCGCTCGGCGCCGGACTGGCTTTGACCCCGAGATTGGCATCGTCCCAGAGGGCCGACTCCGAGCTCATCATTCTCGCCGGCTACGCGCCGGCGGAATCGAGCTTCGGGCAGGGTCTCGACCTGATCGGCGAACGTCTCGAGGCGCGCTTCGGCAATGCTGTCGAGGTCAAGTACGTCTATAACGTCATCGAGATCGGTTACGAGGCCGGCAACTCGCTGCTCTGGCTCGTCGACGCAGGTCTCGTGACGCTCGGCTATCTGTCGATAGCGGACCAGGTGGACGCACTCAACGTCGCGGCATTGCCGTTCTTGTTTCCGGACGAGGCAAGCGCGCGTGCCGTCATGGACGGTCCGCTCGGTGCTGCGGCCGCCGCCCAGATGGAATCCCAGACGAACTACCGTGTGCTCGGCTTCTTCGAGAACGGCCTGCGCCACATCTCCAACAGCGTGCGACCCGTGCGCACGCCGGCCGACGTCCGCGGTCTTCGCATCCGCCCGCACCGCAGCCAGTTACGACTGTTCGAGCTGCTCGGTGCTGCGGGACCGGTCATGGAGCTTCCCGCTACGATTCCGCTCATGGCCGACGGGACGGTTCACGGCCAGGAGAATCCGTTCGAGAACATCGTGAGCTACGGCATTCACGACGTGCAGCGTTATTACACGACGACCGCGCATTCGTATCTCTCACGCCCGATCTTCGTGAACCGCGAGCGCTTCGACGCCTGGCCCGCGGAGTTGCAGCAGGAGATGCGCGCGGCGGTTGCCGACGCCGTGCGCCTGCAGCGCGAGGTACACGATCGCGAAGAGCTTGCAGCGCGCGCGATCATCGAGGCGGGGGGCGGTGAGGTCGTCGATTTGACGCCCGAGCAGCGGGCCGAGTTCGTCGCTGTGGCGGAGCCGATTTACGCCGAAGCCCGCGAGATCTATAGCGCGGAGCTATTGCGGCTCGTGGGACTGTAGCTCGCGAGTTCTCGCAAACCTAAAAAGACGTGAGGCCGGCGGACTTTCGACCGCCGGCCGCACCGTTCGTTTATTTTTCTACTCAGCCGTGGGCTTTACCACGAAAGACACGCAACGAGACGGCCGCAAGTAACGACAGGAGGCCGAACAAACCGAGCAGCGGCAACGAGCTTGCCGTACGCGGCAGCTGTGTTCGCGGCGCGGTTTGCGCAACTGCGCCGGCCGGTGCGGGTTGGCGTTGAGCCAGCGGCGTTACCGGCTGTGGTACGCGGACGCGTGCTGCCTGGCGCTGACCGCCTTCCTCCGTGAATCGCAACACCACGTCGTCGCCAACCTGGAGGAGCCCGAGCCGCGCATTTTGGCCGCCGATCGTAAACCGCACGCCCTCGGGAACCGCGTAGGTGAAACGTTCACCGCTCTGGTCGCCTCGCACCGTAAGCGTACGGCTGACGGTGCCGACGTTCTCGACCCGTCCCGTAACGGTGCTCAACAGACCCTCGCTGACACGCATGTCCATCGACGACGTCGGCTGTGGAATGCCAATTCGTACGGCCTCGCGGCCATCGTTGGTCCCGACGTAGGTTACGTTCACCATGTCGCCGTTGCGCAAGTAGCCGAACCGGCCGGGCTGCCCAGCTAGAGTAACCGGTGTGCCCGTCGGTACGTTGTATCTGATGACCTCGTTCGCGGTGGTATCGCGGACCGTCATCGTTCGCGTCAACAAGCGGACCGATACGACCTGGCCCGATGCAGACATTTCCTGCTGCGCGTAGCCGGTCGAGATCATCGGAAGGACAAGTATCGATGCCCACAATAGCTTTTTCATTGAATCAATCTCCTGAAGTGATGCGCGAGTCACGCGCGAATGCAGCGGGGGAATCCCGCCGGGGGTTTCTCAGATCGCGTTTGCGACGGCTCTTACGATGAACCGATCCGGCGCGTGTCCGACGAAATAGAAGGGGTGGCAGGTCACCAGCGTCAGGCTGTTCTCGCCCGTCGGCGCGAGCACGTGCACGGCATCCGGTGCGACGATCCAGGTATCCGTGACCGTATAGCGGGTGTGCGAATCGTGACCGAGCACTTCGATGACAT
>JAOTTJ010000234.1 GCA_029864465.1 Gammaproteobacteria bacterium
CAGTCGGATCCGTGGGTTCGGATGCTCATCCGGCGCGGCGAGTCGCCCGCCAAAACCTGTATGCCTTCGCCGGCCGAGGCGGCAACAGGGATCGTTTGCGCCTCCTGCACGAGTTCGACGTCGCCCGAGCGTACGCTCACGTAAAGCGCATCCTCGCCAACGGCAACTGCGACCTGCGCGCCGATCGCCTGGATCGCCCCGAACCCAGTCGAAATCGTAATGGGTGCGGCTGCTGCGTCAGCGCCCGAGTCCATATATATCGTTCCGGAGGCAAGCTCGATCTCGCGCTCGGCGGTCAATGTGACCTGGCTGCTGGCATCGAGGCGCAGCGAGGCCTGTGCCGGCAAGTCGAGCGCGATGCGCCCACTCGACGTCGCGCGTAGGCTCGTGCCGGCGACGAGCGGAGCCGCGTTGCTGCCAAGCTGCCGCCAGCTGTCGCTGCCCGCGGGGCGGATACGCACGTCGCCCTGAACGATGCCCGCCGAAGCGATCACAGGCCCGGTGTCGCGTCCGAAA
The DNA here is from genome assembly GCA_029864465.1 of Gammaproteobacteria bacterium. GTDB lineage: Bacteria > Pseudomonadota > Gammaproteobacteria > Steroidobacterales > Rariloculaceae > JAHEEM01. The sequence continues at coordinate 517 of JAOTTJ010000234.1, forward strand.
AAGCCAATGAGCGCCGCAGCGCCGATCGCGAGCACAGCGCCGGCTGCGGCCAGCGCGTAAAGTCTGCGGCCGCGCATTGGCGTCTCCGCGTGCTCGGAACTGTTACCTGGTTCGTTTTGCATCTCTGCCGTCATCCGGAGTCCCTCTCGAATCCGCAGTCGAGTATAGTCGCGTTTGCAGGTTCTTCTAGGGGGAGTTGGGGGATATGCCGAGGTTCGTAAAACGGCGACGTTGTTCGCCGCTGGGTCGGTCGGTCTAAGGCGCGCCATGTCTGCAGGTATCCAAGCAGCGCTGGCCGTCGCGCCAATTCTCGTCGCCGCACTGTTGCTCGTCGGTTTTCGTATGCCGGCCCGAACGGCGATGCCGATTGTCTACGTGCTTGCGGCCGTCATCGGCGCGTTCATCTGGAAGATGCCGCTGGCGCAGCTTGCTGCCGCGACGGTGCAGGGGCTCTTCATCACGTTCGATATTCTGTTCATCATTTTTTCGGCCATCCTGCTGCTGAACACACTCAAGCATTCCGGGGCGGTCTCAGCGATTCGTGCCGGCTTCACGACGATCAGCCCCGACCGGCGTGTGCAGGTCGTGATCATCACGTGGCTGTTCGGTAGCTTCATCGAAGGGGCCTCGGGTTTCGGTACGCCGGCCGCGATCGTGGCGCCGCTGATGGTTGCGCTCGGGTTTCCGGCCATGGCGGCTGTCATGCTCGGCATGATGGTGCAGAGCACGCCGGTGACCTTCGGTGCCGTGGGCACACCCATCATCGTCGGCGCCCGCGGCGGGCTCGACAGCCCCGAAGTAGCCGCGCAGCTGAGCGCCGCGGGACTGGAGATGACCGAGTACCTGCGCATCATCACGGCCGATGTCGTCGTAATCCATACGATCGTCGGCTCGATCATGCCGCTGTTCATGGTCATGATGATGACGCGCTTCTTCGGCGCAAACCGTTCCTGGACAGAAGGGCTCTCGATTCTGCCGTTTGCACTGCTCGGCGGGGTCGCGTTCACTATTCCGTATCTACTGACCGGCATCTTTCTCGGGCCCGAGTTTCCCTCGATGCTTGGCGGGCTCGTCGGGCTCGCGATCATGACGACCGCCGCCCGCCGCGGCGTTCTCGTGCCTAAGGACCACTGGGACTTCGCGCCGCGCGACAAGTGGCCGTCGAACTGGATCGGCAGCTTCGAGGCACACGTCGATGCCGTAGACAAGCAGATGTCTGCCTGGCGTGCCTGGTTGCCGTATGTGCTTGTCGCAGCACTCCTCGTACTTACGCGGCTGCCGCAGCTGCCATTCGGCACATGGCTGCAGGCCGTAGGTTTTCGCTGGGGCGAGATTTTTGGCACGCAGGTTTCGGCCGCGACGACGCCGCTGTATCTGCCGGCCGCGATGTTGTGCCTCGTTGCGCTCCTGACCGTCGTGCTTCACGGTATGCGTGCAAGCCAGTTCCGCACGGCGCTAGGAGAGTCGACGCGCACGCTCATCGGCGCGGGCTTCGTGCTCGTTTTTACGGTGCCGATGGTGCGCATCTATATCAACTCCGACGTCAACGCGCTCGGAATTGCGAGCATGCCGATCGCAATGGCCGACTGGGTGTCGGTCAATGTCGGTGCAGTCTGGCCGTTCTTTGCACCGATGATCGGCGCGCTCGGCGCGTTCATCGCCGGCAGCAACACCGTCAGCAATCTGATGTTCGCGCTCTTTCAGCACGGCGTCGCGACCTCGCTGGGCATGTCCGCGGCTTTCATCGTTGCGCTGCAGGCCGTGGGCGCGGCAGCTGGCAACATGATCGCGATTCACAACGTTGTCGCGGCGTCGGCGACGGTCGGATTGCTCGGCCAGGAGGGCGCGACGCTCAGACGCACGATCTTCCCGACAATTTATTACCTCGTCGCGACAGGCGTGCTCGGGCTCATCGCCGTGCACGTGCTCGGTGTGGGAGATCCGTTAGCGCCGTGACGGTCTGCGGCGACTGCGACGCTCGCTCTCCCAGAGCGTCCAGATAAAGGCGGCTTGAATGCTTGCGCCCGAGTCGTCCAGAAATAACGGGCTCAACTCGTTCTGTGCACCGCTGTTGAGAAAGTACGAGGCGGATATCCCGAAAACCAGTCGCTCGTTGATCTGGCGGGTCAGCGCGGCTGTGAACTTCGAGCCCAGATAACCGCTGCTCGCGTCGTAAGCTGCGCGCTCTGCGGTCGCAAAAAGTGGGTCGACCTCGTAGTAGTAGTCCATGAAGTCCTCGCTGGCCCACGTCGGTTTCCAGCGAAGGCTGAGCAGATTGTCGCCGCCGAACACTTGGTCGCGGCGGTACTCGAGCTCCGGATTGAGCAGAAAGCCCTGCGAGGACGGGTCGACGCCGTCGAAGCTCACGCCGGCGCGCAGCTGCAAAGCGAGAAGCAGCTCGCCCTGCTCGGGCGTGCGATCGTTGAGCTTGATCTCGAGCTCCGGGCCGATCTCGAGCATGAAGTCGAGATCCGGCATGCCTTGTCGGACCGCAATCTCGCTGCTGTCCTCGCCGAACGTGAAGTTGAGGTCTACGCCTAAGCGCAGGCGTCGCGTCTCGGCAATCTCGCCGCGTGCGACCTGATCGAGGTTCTCGCCGAAATTCAGAAACGAGCCGCGATAAACAGGTATTGGTATCGGCAACAGCGTCACATTGGGTTCCGTGGAGCCGGGATAGGCCGGGGCGTGCTGGCCGAACGCCGCGAGCCGGAACTCCCAGAGCGACGGCCGCTCCTCCTCGCCGGCGGCCTCGGGTGCTTGCGATAGCGTTTGGGACTGCGCGAAAGCAGGCTGACCCATCAACGCTGCAAGCGCGACGATGAGCGCGTGCCTGGCTGCGGGTGTCGGTGTCGAGTACAAATGCATACTGCGGGAAGATCAGTAGGCCAAGGCCTCGCACTCATTGCGCACGTCCGCGCCGGCGATTCGGCCCTCGGTGCGCGGATCGAGCATGACAATCGTGCCACACGCGGGTATGCCGAGAGGCGGAGTGCGAAAGACCTCGTGGCCGCGCGCAACGAGATCACGCAGAACCGGCAGCGGAATGACGGATTCGGCATTGATCCGGTTGAAGCCCGTTTCATGCGGCCAAAACGATTCGTAGTAGTGCAATGTCTGAATGCGCGGGAGCTCGATCGCCTCGTCTAATGCGGGATACCAGAGATCCTCGAACTCGACGATCGCGAGAAACGTCTGCAGAATCGTCTGTTCCTGATTGTCGCCACCGGGCGTACCGATTGCGAGGAACGGCTCGCCGTCGCGCAGCACGATGCTCGGTGTCAGCGTATAACGCGGGCGCGAGCGCGGGCGAAGCTGCGCGGCGCGCGTCGGATCGAGCCAGAATTGCTCCCCGCGAATGCTCATGCCAATGCCCGTATCGCCGAGCATCACGGCGCCGCGGATCCAGCCGCCGCTCGGGGTCGAGTCGAAGACGTTGCCGTCCTTGTCGATGATTGCAATGTGCGTCGTGTCCTTGGCCGCATTCTGGTGATCGAGCCCAGCCAGGAGCTGATTGCCGCTCGGAGGGCCCAGACCTGCGATCCAATAAGGCCATTCGGAGACCGCGCTGTCGTAGGCGAACGGATCGCCGGCCCTGTGCTCGATGGAGGCGCTCGCCATGTCGATGAGCTGGGCGCGCTCGGCGGCGTATGCCTTGGAGAGCAGTCCCTCGGCTGGAATGTCGAGAAAGTCCGGATCACCGTAGTAGCTATCGCGATCCGCGTAGGCGAGCTTCATTGCCTCGATGATCGTGTGCAGATAGTCGGCGCTGTTGTGGCCCATCGCCGCGAGATCGAAGTTCTCGAGGATGTTGAGCATCTGCAGAAGCGCCGGGCCCTGACTGTTGAAGGATTGCTTGTAGACCGTATAACCCCGGTAGGTCGTGCTCGTCGGCTCCTCGACGCGCGAATAGAACTCGCTGAAGTCGTCGGGCTCGAACGGCTGATCGTGTGCCTGGAGAAACGCGACGATCTCCTCGGCGATGTCGCCCTTGTAGAAACGGTCGCGCGCCGCCGCTATGCCAGCTTCACGACCCCGCCTGCTGGCCGCACGTTCTGCCTCGACGAGACGGCGCAGCGTCGCGGCGAGGGCCGGCAGACGGATCGTATCGTCCTCTTGATAAAAGCTGCCGTCGGGTTTGAGCCATTCGCGCCTGTTCCCCGGCCAGGCGCGGATGAACTCGCGCTGGCGGTATATCGTGTTCGCCATGCTCAGGCCGACGACGAAGCCTTGCTCGGCATGTTCGATCGCCCGGCGCGCGACCTGTTCGAACGTCATCGTGCCCCAGCGCTCGAGGACTGTGAGCGCGCCGTGGATCGCGCCCGGCACGACGGCCGGGTCGAGGCCCGAGCCCTCGAGCGTTTTGCCGCGCTCCCGGTACCAGTCGATCGTTCTGCCGCGCGGTGCCCAACCTTGACCGACAACCGACGTCACGCGCCCTTCATCACGCGGGTAGACGAGTACGAGCGCCTCGCCACCGAGGCTGTAGAGGTCCTGCTCGACGACACCTGCGACGAGCAGTGCTGCGACGCCGGCATCGAAGGCGTTGCCGCCGTCGACGAGCACCTCGAGGGCCGCGGCTGCCGTCAGCGCGTGGCCGGCCGAGACGCCGCCGTTGCGCCCGATGACGGATTTCGGCCGAAAAGCCGGCGCATCGGCGATCGGTTCAGCGGTGCTGCTGGCGGTGTCGGGCTGTTGGGCTGCAACGCCAGTCGCCGCCAGTGCAACCAGACATGCCGCCAGAACGATTGTGAGCTCGCTA
>JAOTTJ010000020.1 GCA_029864465.1 Gammaproteobacteria bacterium
CGAGGCGAAATCCGAGGACAACACCCTGTTCCTCATCGAGCTCGTTCAGGCGGGTATATTTCTCATCAAGGGTTACACCAACGATGAGCAGCAGATGCTGACGGGCAGTTATTGCCCCGGCTCTCTGTACCCGTTCGCACGCGAGGCGATCGCGGATATCGTGACCCGCGGCGGGTTTCCTCAGCTGCTGCTGCAACCGATCAATTTCGATGCGCTGTACGCGCAGGCGATGCGCGAGCGCGCTTCCGGTAACGGCGGTGAGCAAGTATTACCGGAGGTCCAGGCCGAACAGACGCCGGAGGAAACGCATTGACGCACCTGGTGCGTCTGAGGAACAGGCCAGGCAGGTTGATATGAGCCGGCGCATTGCCGTGCTCGGCTCGGGCTCCTGGGGCACGGCACTGGCAATTCAGTTCGCGCGTGCCGGCCGCGAGACGATCATGTGGGGTATCGAGACCGACGAGATCGCCTCAATGGCCAAAGCGCGCTGCAACAGGACCTATCTGCCGAACGCGCCGTTTCCCGAAGCGCTCGAGGTCACAATCGATTTCGAGGAGGCGCTCTCCGGCGCCGAAGATGTGCTCCTTGTCGTGCCGAGTCATGCGTTTCGCGAGACGTTGCAGCGACTCGCGGATGCAAGCGCGACAATCGAGAACCTCGCGTGGGCTACCAAGGGCTTTGAGACAGAGTCGGGACTGTTGCCGCACCAGGTTGCCCAGGAAGTGCTTGGCAATTCGATTCCGACAGCCGTGCTATCCGGCCCAACCTTCGCGGCCGAGGTAGGTATCGGCTTGCCGAGTGCCATCGTGGTCGCCTCGAATGACGAGTCCTACGCGATCCGCCTGGCCGAGTCGATCACGACCGAGAACTTCAGAGCGTATACGTCGACGGACATTACGGGCGTGGAGGTCGGCGGCGCGACGAAAAACGTGCTGGCGATCGGCGCTGGCATTTCCGACGGCCTCGGCTTCGGCGCCAACACGCGCATTGCTCTGATCACGCGCGGCCTCTCGGAGATGACCCGGCTCGGCGTCGCGCTTGGTGCCAAGAAAGACACGTTTATGGGCCTGTCCGGCATGGGCGACCTCGTGCTGACGTGCACGGACGACCAATCCCGCAACCGGCGTTTCGGGATCGCGCTCGGCAAAGGCGCGGACATCGAGCAGGCCCGCGACGCCATCGGCCAGGTCGTCGAAGGCTACTACGCCGCTCAGGCCGTCCACCGAGTCGCAAAGCGCCTCGAGCTCGATATGCCGATCGTCGAGGAGATTTACAACGTCGTCTACGCCGGCGGCAGCGCGCAGGAGGCCGTCGTCAGGCTGACGGCCCGGCGACCGATCACGCCCGAGTGAGCCATCTCAGATACCGCCGCTGAAGCCGGTCTGCCTCCAAGCCTCGTAGAGCACGACCGCCGCCGCGTTCGATAGATTCAGGCTGCGGTTACCTTCGCGCATCGGCAGCCGCAGTACCGCCTCCGCGCCGCGTTCCTCGAGAACCCAATCCGGCAACCCGCGGGTCTCGGGGCCCAGCAGGAAAGCGTCCCCGGCTTCGAAACGTTGATCGTGCACCCTGCGTCTACCCTTCGTGCTCAAGGCGAACACGCGCGCAGCGCCAAGGCGAGCGAGGCAACTGGCGAGGTCTGCGTGCTCTTCGATGCACGCGAGCGCGCGGTAGTCGAGGCCCGCGCGCCTCAGGCGCGGCTCGTCGAGGTCGAAGCCGAGCGGATGGACGAGATGCAGACGCGCGCCCACGTTGGCGCACAAGCGGATAATGTTGCCGGTGTTCGGCGGGATTTCTGGCTCGAAGAGGATCAGCGAAAACACGTCAAGAACACTCTAGCTACGGGTGGCGTCTTCTCCCCGAGCTTAGCACCGCCACGCGCCGCGTCCGCCAGCGGGCGAAAAGGATTCGCTGGTGGTCACGAGCGCATCTTGCGGCATCAGCCGCGTTAGGCCTCACGCCCGCCTTCTCAACTGCTCCTTGACAGCCTATGGCTCTCGGCGGCGCCCTCCGACATAATGCTCGCCGCCCGATGCTGACGTTGCCGACATGACCAATCCTCTCGCGACCAGCTTCTGCGGTCTCGAACTCACGTCTCCTGTCGTGTTGCTGTCCGGATGCGTCGGTTTCGGCGAGGAGTACACGCGTGTCGAGGGATTCTCCAACCGCGACGCCGGCGCCGTCGTGCTCAAAGGCACCTATCTCGAGCCGCGCCTGGGCAACGCGCCACATCGGCTGTGCGAGACACCCGCTGGTATGCTCAATGCAATCGGGCTTCAGAATCCCGGAGCGGATGCCGTCATCAACGAAATCCTACCCGGGCTCGATTTCACCGAGACCCGTTTCTTTGCCAACGTCTGCGGGTCGACAATCGAGGAATATGCCGAGGTCACGCGACGGTTCCACGATTCACCGATCGATGCGATGGAAATCAACATCTCCTGCCCGAACGTCAAGAAGGGCGGCGTCGAGTTCGGCAATCGCCCGGAAACCTCCGGTCGCGTCATCGCGGCGTGCCGCGCGGCGACGACGAAACCGATTATCGCCAAGCTTTCGCCGAACCAGACCGATATCGCCGCCAACGCGCGCGCCTGCATCGACGCCGGCGCCGACGCCTTGTCGGTCATCAACACGGTCATGGGCATGGCTGTCGACATCAACAAACAGCAGCCGGTTCTCGGTAACCGCAGCGGTGGTCTCTCGGGACCCGCGATCCGCCCGATTGCGCTGCTGAAGGTGCATCAGGTCTACCAGGAGGCAGGCCCACGCGGCATACCCATCATTGGCCAAGGCGGTATCCAAACGGCGCACGACGCCATCGAATTTTTTCTCGCCGGCGCGACAGCCGTCGGTATCGGAACCGCGCTGTTCTACGACCCGCTCGCCGCGAAGAAGGTCAACGACGGCGTACGCTCGTACCTCGCCGAGCGCGGGCTCGGCAGCATCGGTGATCTCGTCGGCAGTCTACAAATACCGGAACGACCCGACTAGCGTCGACGCCTACTAACGCATATGCATCTCGATGACGTCGCCGTCGCAGAGCGCGTGCTCGGGACCGACTTGCTGCCCGTCGAAAACCTCCCGTCCCCAGGCGCGCGCATAACGCAACGAGCCTGCGATGTCCTTGTGAACAAGGCGCGCTACGTCGAGCACCATGGCGCCTTGGCGAACAGTAAACGGCTTCTCCATCTCCGGTGGCTTGCCCGGCGTCTTCGTATACACCCTGACGATGCCCAGTCCCTCGAACAGAAACCTGCCGATGCCCTCCAGACCCTGGCGCATCGTGACGGACACGGCCATCGCCGGAAACGTGACACCCGTAAGCTCCTCGAGAACGGCTAGCGCCTCGGGGTCGGGGTCGAGGTCGCTCTTGTTTGCGACGAGCAATGTCGGCAGATAAATCCTGAACGGATCGAGCTCGTCCGCGGCATCGGCCGGTGAATTCGTCTCGTCGTCGTGCCGGCCCGGCCAATGGCTCGATAGCGTAACCTTCTTCTCGTCGAGCCGCGACAGAATCGTGAGAACGTGCTCCGTGCAAGCCGGATCGGCAATATCGACGACGAGCATCGCCGCGTCGGCCGGCTGCAGCGCGTTGATGTACCAACTCTCCATGTAATCCGAGCTTACCGGTGGCAGGTCGACGAGCTGGAAGTGGATATCCTCATAGGCAAGCATACCGGGCAGTGGCTCGTGCGTGGTATGCGGGTAAGGCCCGACATCGGCCTTGGATCCCGTCAGCGCCGCATGCAGGCTCGACTTGCCCGAGTTCGCCGGTCCGATCAGCGCAATCTGAGCGGCCCCCTCGGGGCGTACTGAATGCACCGGGCCCGTGCGGCTTGCGCCTTTCTTTGGGCCGGCAAGCTCCTCGGTGAGTTGCTTGATCCGGCTCTTGATGTCCGCCTGCAGATGTTCCGTCCCTTTGTGCTTCGGAATCGTGCGCAGCATGTCTTTCAAACACGCGAGACGGTCGCGATCGTCGCGAGCCGCGCGGAACGCCTGCTCGGCTTTCTTGTAATCGGGGCTTAGATTCGCTGGCATCGGTATCTCTTAGAAGTATTATGCATGAGCACAACTCGCGCCGGCCGACTCAGAATGCGTGGCACACGCTTGGGGGAGCCGCGTCGTTTCGCGGACTAAAATCGAAAACTTGAGCATTCATCCGACAGCGATCGTCGCCGACGAGGCACAGATTTCTCCAGAGGCCTCGATCGGTCCTTACTGTGTTGTCTCAGGCGCTGTTTCGATCGGCGCCGGAACGGTCGTCGAATCGCATGTGCGCCTAGGCAGCCGCTTCGGTGAAGTCGTCATCGGTCAAGACAACTACATCCAGAGTGGTGCTGCGATAGGCGGTCCGCCGCAAGACCGGTCCTACGAGGAGAGCCGCACGCGCCTGGAGATCGGCAACCGTAACCGGATTGGCGAGAACGTCACCGTGCATCTCGGTACGGCGAAAGGCGGCGGTGTCACACGAATCGGCAGCGACACTCTGCTCATGGCCTACAGCCATGTGGCCCACGACTGCCAAGTTCTGGACGGTGCCAGTTTAATCAACCTTGCCCAGCTCAGCGGGCACGTGACAGTCGAGGAGGGTGCGATCGTCGGCGGCATCGTTGCGGTCTCTCAGTTCGTTCGTCTGGGCGCGCTGAGCTTTCTCGCCCTCGGTGCCATGGTCAACAAGGACATCCTCCCGTACACGATCGCCGAGGGCCACTGGGCCGTACCGAAGGCGACGAATAAAGTGGGCCTGCAGCGGGCCGGCTATTCCGCTGAGGACGTCCGCGAGATCGACAACGCCATTCGCCTTCTGCTCGATCGCTCCAAGACCATAGACGTCGCCGTCGCCGAGATCGGGGCAGCCAGCACGAGCTGTTCCGGCGTCGAGCACCTGCTCGAGTTCGTCTCCTCATCCAGGCGCGGGCTCGCTAGACCGTGAGTGCGTTGAAGACAGCCGTTGTAGGCGTCGGTTATCTCGGACGCATACACGCACAAAAATACCTCGATCTCGCCGATGTCGAGCTCGTCGGCGTGAGCGACAAGCGCGCCGAAGAAGGACGTGCCTTCGCCGAGTCCTGCGGGGTCGAGTTCTTCGACGATCCGCGCGATCTTCTCGGCCGCATCGACGCCGTCACGATCGCAACGAGCACGCCGGCACACTTCGAGCTCGCCAAACTTTTCCTCGACAACGGCATTCACGCGTTCGTCGAGAAACCGTTGACGACGACGAGCGCTGCTGGCCGCGAGTTAACCGCACTGGCGGAGCGCGCGGGCCTCAAGCTGCAGGTCGGCCATGTCGAGCGATTCAATTCCGCTCTGCTGTCGGCACGAGATAAGCTCGGCACGGTACGGTTCATCGAGTGTCACCGGCTGGCGCCGTTCCAGACTCGCGGCACAGACGTCAACGTTGTGCTCGACCTCATGATTCACGACCTCGACGTGATTCTTTCTTTGATCGAGGGCAAGCCCGTGACCGTGTCCGCCGTCGGTATTCCCGTGCTGACCGATAACATCGACATCGCCAACGCGCGTATCGAGTTCGATACAGGCGCCGTTGCGAACGTCACAGCCTCACGAGTATCAATGACGGCGCAGCGCAAGTTCCGAGTATTTCAACGTAACCAGTATCTGTCGATCGACTTCGGTAAGGGCGATGTGCAGCTCGTCACGCACGCACCCGGCTCCGCGGACGCGCCCGGCGACCTCGACGAGCAGACCTGGAACCTCGAGAAAGGCGATGCGCTGCTCGCCGAGGTCGCTGCATTCGTCAGCGCCGTGTGTAACGACGAGCCGTGCCTCGTCGGTGGTGAGGATGGCGTGGCGGCGCTCGAGCTTGCCGAGCGCATTCTCGAGGATATCGAGCGCCGGGAGTTCTAGCCGACCGAACGGTCCGCTCAGGCGCCCTCGCTCTCATAGCGCTCGTCGAGGCCGAGCTCCTTGAGCTTGCGCGTCAGCGTATTGCGGCCCCACCCGAGTAACTTAGCCGCCTGCAGCCGCTTGCCGTGTGAACGGCGCATCGCTGCCTCAATGAGCGTGCGCTCGAAAGCCGGCCGTGCCTCATCGAGCAATGGCCGATTCGCCTCACTCGCGAGCCGCCCGGCTGCCCAGCGCGCGAGACCCGAGGTCCACTCCGCACCCCCGGCAGACTCCGACACGACTCCACCGAGCTCGGTGGGTAGATCGTAAGCCGTGATCTCTCTGCCCGCCGCCGTGACCGTCAGGCGCCGACAGAGGTTTACGAGCTCGCGCACGTTGCCGGGCCAATCGTAATTGAGGAACAGCTGTGCGGCCTCCGTCGTCAAGGTCTTCGGCACGAGCGACAATTCGCTTGCTGCCTGTGCGAGATAGAACCGCGCGAGCTCGAGAATATCCTCGCGGCGTGTCCGTAGCGGCGGCGCCTCGATGCGCATGACGTTGAGTCGGTGGAATAAGTCCTCGCGAAAACGGCCCGCTTCAACTGCGCGGGCGAGATCTTGGTGCGTCGCTGCGATGACACGAACATCGACCTTGATGGTTTGCTGACCGCCGACGCGGAAGAACTCGTTCTCCGCCAGAACACGAAGCAGCCGCGTCTGCAGGGCCGGTGACATGTCACCAATCTCATCCAAGAACAGCGTGCCGCCGTCTGCCTGCTCGAAGCGGCCGATGCGTCGTTGATCGGCGCCCGTGAACGCGCCCTTCTCGTGGCCGAAGAGCTCCGACTCGAGCAGCTCCGCGGCGATTGCCGAGGTGTTCAGCGCCACGAAAGGTTTGTTCGCGCGCGGCGAGTTTTCGTGCAGCGCGCGCGCGACGAGCTCCTTGCCCGTGCCGGATTCGCCTGTGATCAGAACGGTCATGCTCGTACGCGACAGCCGTCCGATTGCGCGGAAGACTTCCTGCATTGCCGGTGCCTGACCGATGAGCATCGACGGCTGGTGCGGATTCTCCGCTTCGCTACCGGACGAGTTAGCCTGTGCCGCGCGCGATACGAGCTCAACCGCCTCATCGATGTCGAACGGCTTGGGTAGGTACTCGAAAGCGCCACCCTTGTACGCCGCCACTGCGCTGTCGAGATCGGAGTGCGCCGTCATGACGATGACGGGCAAGTTCGGCTCCCGGGTGCCGAGCCTCTCGAGCAGCTCGAGCCCCGACACCTCGGGCATTCGAATGTCCGTTACGAGCACGTCGGGCCGCGCGTCGTCCAGCGCTGCAAAGAATTTTGCAGCGGAGTCGAAGCAACGCGGGATCATGTGCGCCTGCTTCAGGGCCTGCTCGAGCACCCAGCGAACGGACTCGTCGTCGTCCACGACCCAGACTGATATGCCGGGCGTAATCATGGCGTCCTGCCTTCTATCTCGCCGGTTCGAACCGGCAGGCGCAAGAAAAACGTGGTCGCGCCCGGTCGGCTCGTGAACTCGATGAGCCCAGCGTTACGGCTGACGAGGTCCTGCGCGATCGTTAGCCCGAGTCCCGTACCTGTGCTTTTGCCCGTGACGAGTGGATAGAAAACCGTGTCCCTGAGGTCCTCGGGGATACCCGGCCCGTTGTCCTCGATCTCGATCGAGAGGATCAAGCGGTAGCGCTTGCCGGCCAGCGTGAAGTTCGGCAGGGCGCGCGTACGGAATATCAGGCGTCCGTCAACCGGGTCGACGGCCTGCAAAGCGTTACGCGCGACGTTGAGCAAGGCCTGAATGAGTTGATCGCGATCAACTTCGGTCGGCGGCAGGCTCGGATCGTAGTCGCGCACGAGCTCGACTTCGGCCGGCTTCTCCGCTGCGATGAGCCGGCTCACGTGCTCGGTAATCTCGTGCAGGTTGATCAGCGTCGGCCGCGGCTGACCACCCGCCCTCAGGATGCTGTCAACCAGCGCGGCGAGCCGGTCTGCTTCGTCGATGATCACCTTCGTATAGGCCTTCAGATCCGTACTCGGCAGCTGCCGCTCTAGGAGTTGCGCTGCTCCGCGCAGGCCACCGAGCGGATTTTTTACCTCGTGCGCGAGCTGGTGAATGATCCGCCGGCTCAAGCGCTGCTGCGCGAGTAAGTCCTCGTCCCGCCGGAGCTGGCGGTCCATTACGGTGTCAAACAGCTCGAGCAGAAGATGGTCGGGCTGGGCATTGAGCAACCCGACGCGGCAGTCGAGCATGACCTCGCGGTCGCCGACGCGTGCAGCGAGCTCGCGGCAGCCGTAGGTCAGACCGCTGTCGAACGCTTTCTTGCACAAGCCGATGAGCTCGTCGGGCGGGCGCACGAGGTCTGCGAGCGGCTTGCCGAGCGCCTGGCGCTGACTCGTGCCGAGGAGCGTCTCCGCCGCGAGATTGAGAAAGACAACGCGCAGATCGCGACCGAGCACGACGACAGCCGTCGTTAGACCCTGCAGCACCTCGTCGCTGCTGGGCCCGGCACTCTTCGTGGGGAATCGTGAGCTCGCGGGCAGAGACCGCGCGGAGGCCTCGGTGGACGCGGCAGCTCGTATCGCTTCCGGCGCAACGCCACCAGAGCAAGCGCTCGACAGCCTTAGGGCGCGCCGCGTCGGTTGGGATTGTTCGGATTCAAGATCGAGGTTTGCTGGACCACGAAGCTCACGGCCAGCGAGCGCAGCACTTCCCTGCCGCGCGCGTCGAGCACGACGACCTGCAGCGAGTGCGTGCCGCGAAAGACATCCGGCAACTGGAACTGTGTTGTCCTCGCGCCGACGTCGATGAGTTGACCGTCCAGATATGCGCCGAGATGGTGGCCGGCCTGCAAGCCGGGCTGGAGATCGACCTCGACGTTGAGCACAGCGCCTATATTCCAGAGCGTTTCCTGCTGCACTGGCTGGAGCACATTGAACGCCGTGTACGCCTGAACGGGGTCTTCCTCCTCGGTCGCGCCCTCGTCCGAGACGGTGGGCGTCGGCTGAGCCGGCCGCGGCGCCACGAAACCCTGAGCAGCCCTGAGGTCGATCTCGGCCGCCCCTGGATAGGGGCGATCCGAATAATGCACAGTGCCGTTCTCGTCGGTCCAGGTATAGGCCTGCTGACCGAGAGCCGCGACGCTGAGCAGACTTGCCAATAGGACCCAAGATCTCATTCCTCAAGCTTAGCGCCTTGGTTTCGCCCGTGCCAAGGACCGGAGTGGAATTTCGAGAACTCCACCCCAGTCCTGGCGATTTGACAAAACGTACGCGCTTACCCGGCCTAGAGGCTGTAGTACATGTCGAACTCGACCGGATGCGTGGTCTTGCGCAGAGAAGTAACGTCCGCCGACTTGAGCTCGAGGTAGCCGTCGATCAGATCGTCCGAGAACACGTCGCCGGCCTTGAGGAAGTCCCGATCGGCGTCGAGCGCATTGAGCGCCTCCTCGAGCGAGAAGCAGACCATGGGCAGACCCGCCTCTTCCTCCGGCTCGAGATCGTAGAGATCCTTGTCCATCGGATCGCCTGGGTGGATCTTGTTCTGGATACCGTCGAGGCCCGCCATCAGCATCGCTGTGAATGCGAAATACGGATTGCCCGTCGAATCCGGGAACCGGACCTCGATGCGGCGACCCTTCGGATTGGCGACGTACGGAATGCGAATCGATGCCGAGCGGTTTCGCGCTGAGTAGGCAAGAATCGTCGGGGCTTCAAAACCCGGCACCAGACGCTTGTAGCTGTTCGTCGCCGCATTTGTGAATGCGTTGAGGGCCTTGGCGTGCTTGATGATGCCGCCGATGTAATACAGTGCCGTCTCCGACAAACCGCCGTAACCGTCTCCCGAGAACAGGTTCTTGCCGCCCTTGAATAGCGACTGGTGACAGTGCGCGCCGTTACCGTTGTCGTCGACGAGCGGCTTGGGCATGAACGTCGCCGTCTTGCCGTACGAGTGCGCGACGTTCATGACGACGTACTTGAGTATCTGGACCTGATCGGCCTTCTTCACGAGCGTATCGAAACGCGCGCCGATCTCACACTGCCCCGCTGTGGCGACCTCGTGGTGATGCACCTCAGTCTCAACCCCCATTTCATCGAGGGCCATGCACATCGCTGAGCGGATATCGTGAAGCGAATCAACCGGTGGCACGGGGAAGTAGCCGCCCTTGATTCCGGGACGGTGGCCGGTGTTGCCCTCGGCGTACTCCTTGGACGAATGCCAATGCGCCTCCGAAGACTCGATCGCATAAAAGGCACCCTGCATGCTGACGTCCCAACGCACGTCGTCAAAGACGAAGAACTCGTTCTCGGGTCCGAAGTAGGCCTCATCGGCGACGCCGATCGATCGCATGTAGTCTAATCCGCGCTTGGCTGTAGAGCGGGGACAGCGGATGTAGCCCTGCATCGTGTTTGGCTCGACGACATCGCAACGCAGATTCAACGTCGGTTCCTCGGAGAAGATGTCTACGACTGCCGTCGGGCTGTCCGGCATCAAGATCATGTCCGACTCGTTGATGCCCTTCCATCCGGCGATCGACGAGCCGTCGAACATCTTGCCGTCCTCGAAAAAGCCGTCGTCTATCGTACGGGTTGGGACGGTCACGTGCTGTTCCTTGCCCCGGGTATCGGTAAAACGCAGATCGACAAACTTGATGTCTTTATCTTTTAGTAACTTGAGAATGTCCGCAGGCGACATGAGTGTTCCTCCATTCGCTGTTCACTGTCGAGGTCGGCTTTTTCGGTCAGTCCGGCGACCTCAGAGATTCGGTCTTGGCCGGACCCAAGCCCCGTAAAAATTCACCCGAATATTCCATGCGCACTCCGGCGAGCACGCAGGATCGGAGCCTTTGGAAGTGCGAAATCCGTGCCAGCTTCAGCCCATGCGTAATCGTTTGTTTTCGCTGACGTAGACCGCTCCCGGATAGTGCGGTATGCACAGAGTTAATGCAATATGCCTCATCTAATGCACTATTCTGGTGCGCTGTGAGCTTTTCTGGGGCTTTAGCCTGCGGGGCCCCGTTGCGGGACTTCTATCGCTATACTGGCGCGCTTTCTGCACGCGCCGTTCCCAGGAGACAGTACATGGATTTGATGGAAAAACTCGTTTCGCTGTGCAAGCGGCGGGGCTATATTTTTCCGTCGAGCGAGATCTACGGCGGACTCAACGGCTGTTGGGACTACGGTCCGCTCGGGGTCGAGCTCAAGCGCAATATTAAAGACGCTTGGTGGCAGGACATGATTGCGCGCCACGACGAAACGGATGCGCCGGAAGGTGCGCCCGGCCCGTTCGGTATGGTCGGCCTGGATTGCTCGATCCTCATGAATCCGACGGTCTGGCAAGCGAGTGGCCACATCGGCGGCTTCAACGACCCGATGGTCGACTGCCGGGAGACACGCAATCGCTACCGCGCGGATCAGCTCGTCGTTTACCGGCTCGTTCCAGAGGGCGGTGAATCGGCGCCGGTCGCGAGCGACGAGCTGCTGTTTGCGGCCCCAGGGGAGATTGGCAAAACCGACGAGGCCACCCTGCTTGCGCCGCACCGAAAGCGGGTCGAATCGCTGCGCAAGAAGCTCGGCGACGTTCGCCTCCTCGCCGTGCCCGACGCGCTGTCGGATACGAATCTGCGCGAGCGGACGCTGGCACCCGGCGCCAAGGAGCCAGGCTCTCTGACTGTACCGCGCGCCTTCAACCTCATGTTCAAAACCCACGTCGGCGCGCTGGAGGACAACTCGAGTACCGCCTATCTGCGGCCTGAGACGGCCCAGGGCATCTTCGTCAACTTCAAGAACGTCTGTGATACTGCCCGCGTTAGATTCCCGTTCGGTATCGGCCAGATCGGCAAAGCGTTTCGCAACGAGATCAATCCTCGAAACTTCACTTTTCGCAGCCGGGAGTTCGAGCAGATGGAGATCGAGTTCTTCTGCCGGCCCGAGGAGGCGGGTGAGTGGTATCGGTATTGGCGAGACAGGCGCTACGCCTGGTACGTGAAGCTCGGACTGTCGACGCAGCGCTTACACCTTCGCGAGCACGATGGCGATGAGCTCGCGCATTACGCCTCCGCGTGTGCGGACGTCGAGTACGATTTTCCGTTCGGTGTCAGCGAGCTGGAAGGCGTCGCCAACCGCACGGATTTCGATTTGCGCCAGCATATGGAGACCAGCGGTAAGGATTTGCGCTATTTCGAAGACCAGGAGCCCGACGCAGACAAGCGCCGCTTCCTGCCATACGTTATCGAGCCGTCGGCCGGTGCCGACCGCGCCGCCCTGGCGTTTCTCTGCGAAGCCTACTGCGAGGACGAGGTCGGCGGCGAAACGCGAACGGTGCTGCGCCTGCATCCGCGGCTTGCGCCGATCAAGGTCGCCGTTTTTCCGCTCGTCAAGAAGGACGGAATGCCGGAACGCGCGCTCGCGCTTTACCGGGAGCTTCGCTCGAACTTCAACGCATTCTACGACGAGAAGGGCGCTATCGGCAGACGCTACCGCCGACAGGACGAGGCCGGGACACCATTTTGCGTGACGGTCGATGGGCAGACGGCCGAGGACGGCACGGTCACGCTGCGCGAGCGGGACAGTTGTGAGCAACGCCGGGTCCCAGCAGAGGCGGTGGCGGCGCGTCTAGCCGATGAGCTCAAGAGCTCGCCCGGCGTCGCCTGAGCGCAGACGAAGGGTGTCAGGGCATCCCGACATTGTCATCCTCGACCGCGACGGCGTCATCAACTACGACTCCGACGCCTATATCAGGACCCCCGAGGATTGGCAGCCGATCCCGGGTAGCCTGGAAGCGATCGCGCGCCTGTGCTCCGCAGGTTACCGCGTCGCAGTCGTCAGCAACCAATCGGGTATCGGCCGCGGTCTGCTCGATCGCGAGACGCTCGGTCGAATTCACGCGAAGATGATTGCGGCCGTCGAGACAGCCGGTGGACATCTATCGGGAATCTACTTCTGTCCGCACACGCCCGACGACGACTGCGACTGCCGCAAGCCCAGGACTGCGCTGCTGCGTCAGCTGCAAGCCGATCTGGCTCTAACGACTCTTCGGGGCGTGCCGGTCATTGGCGACAAACTCGCGGATCTGGATCTCGCCGCAGCCGCAGGCGCGCGCGGGCTTCTCGTGTTGACGGGGAAAGGCCCTGACACTGCGATGCTGGCGCCGATTGGCACGGAGATCTACGCGGACCTCGCGGCGGCGGCCGATGACCTGCTGCGTGAGAACGGCGAGTGAGGACGTTGCGTCAGTGGATTGGGTCGATCGCGTTTACGGCCTATCTTTTTCTGTCGGTGCCGGTCTACTCGATCTTGGCTTTCTGCGCGATCTTGGTCCCCGGCGTTGCTACGTTCAGCGCGGCGCGTGCGTGGGCGCGCTCGGTCGTCGGCGCGCTCGAACTGTTCTGTGGTCTCGATTACCGCGTTGAGGGCCTCGAGCACCTCGACCGGGAGAACTGCGTCGTCCTACTCAAACACTCCTCGGCCTGGGAAACGATTACACAGTTCATCATCTTCCCGCCGCGCCAGACCTGGGTCATGAAGCGGGAGCTGCAGTGGGTGCCGATCCTCGGCTGGGTGTTGGCGCTATTCAAACCGATCGCGATCGACCGCAAGGGGGGGCGCCACGCTGTCGAGCAGGTGTTGAAAGAGGGCCAGCAGCGCCTCAACGACGGTTACTGGGTAATGATCTTTCCGGAAGGAACCCGCGTACCGATCGGTCAAAAACGACGTTACGGTATCAGCGGGGCATTGCTGGCATCGACGGCCGGCCGGCCCGTGATACCTGTTGCACACGATGCCGGTCGCTATTGGCCGCGGCGCGGACTGCTCAAGCGCGCGGGCACGATTCGAGTCGCGATCGGCCGACCCATTGCGGCAGCCGGTCGGGACGCGCGGGAACTCAATGCTGAGGTCGAGGCGTGGATCGACGCTAAACTCGCCGAGTTCGAAGCGACGCGCGAGGGTTAGCTAAGCGCCAAAACTAGACGTCGATATTTTCGGCCGCCAGGGCGTTGTTCTCGATGAACTCGCGACGCGGCTCGACTTGGTCACCCATGAGCGTCGTGAAAATCTCGTCCGCGCCCATCGCATCCTCGATCTTGACCTGCAAAAGGCGGCGCGTCGCTGGATTTACCGTCGTGTCCCAGAGCTGGTCCGGATTCATCTCACCGAGACCCTTGTAGCGCTGGATCGACTGACCCTTCTTGGCTTGCTCCATCAGCCAATCGATCGCCTCGGCAAATGTGTCGATGTCGTGTCGCTCGTCACCGCGCGTGACGTAAGCGCTCGGCTCGATAAGATCCTTGAGCTCAGCGCCGATCGCCGCAATGCGTTGGTACTCCGGTGAACGAAAAAAGCTCTGATGAAGCGTCTTGGTGGTTTTAACGCCATGGTACTCCCGCCCAATCTGAACTTGTGCGTCTCCGTCCTCGGAGTGGGCAAGCACTACTTCGTAGTGCGGACCGGTACCGTTCAGCATCGCCAGACGCTGCTGCAGCTGCTCGCACCAAGACCCGACCGCGGCCTCGTCGGTGAAGCTCTCGTCCGACAAACTCGGCAGCCACATCAACGCACGTAAGATGCGCTCATCGTAACGCTGACCCCAGCGCTGAATAATGGCCTTGACCTCGGTGTACTTCAGCGCCAGACCTTCGAGTGCGGGGCCGCTAATCGCGGGCGCTTCGGCACTGACGTGTAACGCTGCCTCGTCGATTGCGCTCCTTAGAAGCAAGCTGTTTAGCTCGGCATCATCTTTAACGTAGTACTCCTGCCGTCCGCGCTTGAGCTTATACAGCGGCGGTTGCGCGATATAGATGTGACCACGTTCGATGAGCTCGACCATTTGCCGGTAGAAGAACGTCAGCAGGAGAGTACGGATGTGGGAGCCGTCGACATCGGCGTCCGTCATGATGATGATTCTGTGGTAACGCAGCTTGTCCGGTTCGAATTCTGGTCGCACACCGCAGCCGAGCGCCGTGATCAGGGTCCCGACCTCGGCGGATTGCAGCATCTTGTCGAACCGGGCTTTCTCGACGTTAAGGATCTTACCTTTGAGCGGCAGAATGGCCTGCGTGCGCCGATCGCGGCCTTGTTTGGCCGAACCACCCGCGGAATCGCCCTCGACGATAAATAGTTCTGAGAGTGCAGGATCTTTCTCCTGACAGTCCGCAAGCTTACCGGGCAAACCCGCTATATCGAGCGCGCCCTTGCGGCGAGTCATTTCTCGCGCCTTGCGAGCCGCCTCACGTGCTCTCGCAGCTTCGATTATCTTACCTACGATAGCTTTTGCTTCTGCCGGGTGCTCGAGAAGGAAGTCCTCCAGGTACGCGCCGACGGCCGACTCCACGGCGCCCTTGACCTCTGATGAGACGAGCTTGTCCTTCGTCTGCGAGGAAAACTTCGGATCGGGCAACTTGACCGACAGCACCGCCGTTAAGCCTTCGCGCGAATCGTCACCCGAGGTCGCGACACGTTCCTTCCGGCTGATACCCTCGCGCTCTATATACGCGTTTAGGGTGCGCGTAAGCGCGCCTCGCAAGCCGGCGAGATGCGTACCGCCGTCGCGCTGCGGGATGTTGTTCGTATAGCAGAACGTGCCCTCCTGATACCCGTCGTTCCACTGCAGAGCCAATTCGACCTGCACATCACCGCGCTTTTCCTGGAAGTAGGCGACGGACGGGTGAATCGGTGTTTTGTTGCGATTCAAGTGTTCAACGAACGCGCGGATCCCGCCTTCGTATGCGAACGTGTCTCGTCGCCCGTCGCGTTCGTCGGCGAGGGTAATCTTCACGCCTGAATTCAGAAACGAGAGTTCCCGCAGCCGTTTCGCGAGAATGTCGTAGTCGAACTCGATATTCGAGAAGACGTCCGAGCTTGGCTTGAACCGAATCGTCGTGCCCGTGCTGTCTGTCTCGTCGACGGCCTCGATCGGCCCCGCAGGCTCGCCCATCTGGTAGACCTGGCGGTAAACCTTGCCGCCACGGGAAATGGTCAACTCCAATAGCTCTGACAGCGCGTTGACGACGGAGACTCCGACGCCGTGCAGACCACCGGAGACCTTGTAGGAGTTGTCATCGAACTTTCCGCCGGCATGCAGCACGGTCATGATGACCTCGGCCGCCGATCGGCCTTCGTCCGGGTGCATGTCGACGGGGATTCCGCGTCCGTCATCACTCACCGTAACGGACTCATCCGCGTGGATGGTCACGAGAATATCGCTGCAATGTCCCGCGAGCGCCTCGTCGATCGAGTTGTCGACAACCTCGAACACCAGATGGTGCAGACCGGAACCGTCATCGGTGTCTCCGATGTACATTCCCGGGCGTTTGCGGACAGCTTCGAGGCCTTTTAAGACCTTGATACTTTTGGAGGTATAGTCGTCTTGAGCCATAGCTTAGGCAGTATCTGGCAAAACCGATCTAGTATACCACCGTGGCGACTTTTCCTCGTTCCACGTGGAACACCGGAGACCCCGCCGCCGCCGGCAGCGCAGCCTCCGATAGACCTGTCAGAACCAGCTGCGCGGGCAGTGACTCGAGGGCTCCCATGAGCCGCTCAAACGCTGTCGCATCGAGCTCCGCCGCCGGGTCGTCCACAAGTAAAATCCCACCGTTGCCGTTGGTCTCCGCAAAAACGCGCACTTGACTCACAATCAGTGCCGCCGCCACGAGCTTTTGTTGCCCTCGCGAGGCTTCCTCACGCACACCATGGCCGTCCATCGTGATGCGCAGGTCCGCCCGGTGGGGCCCAACCTGCGTCGCACCGTAGCTACGTTCTCGGTCTCTTGAGGCTTCGAGCGCCGACGCTAAGGTCGATCCACTCGTCCAACCACGGCGATAGGTCAATGCGACGGGCTGACCACTCAGGTCCCGGCCGATCTGCGCTACTGCGCAGCCCAATAAATCCACATACCGCTCTCGTGCGGCGTTCACGGCGTCACCGGCCTCGAGGAATGCCGGATCCCAGCTCGCCGTATCCAAACCCTGCTTCAAGGCCGAGTTTCGCTGTCCAAGAACGCGCCGGAAGCGTCTCCAGGCATCAAGAAAACCCTGTTCCACGTGGAACACACCCCAATCGAGAAATCGCCGGCGCATACTCGGCCCGCCTTCGATGAGTTGGTGGATGTTCGGCTCGATGACGTGCGCCGGGAGCTGACGTGCCAACTCCGCAACACTCACTGCTCTGGCACCGTCGATTCGGGCCTCGAGCCCGGCGTCGCCGAGTCGAACCCCCAATCGATGCGTCTGCTCCGCATGCCGGGCTTCACCGAACACAGTCAGCGCCGCTTGACCGTGCCGTATCAGACGTTTGTTTTGCCGGCTTCGAAACGATCGTCCGCGGCTCAGCAGGTAGATCGCCTCGAGAACGCTCGTCTTTCCGGCCCCATTAGGGCCATAGATATAGCTACGTTGCGGATGCAAGGACAGCTCCGCGTGCTCGATACAGCGCAAGTTCTCGATCCGTACGTGCTGAAGCGGCACCTCTGCTTCGACTGGCGGCGCTAAGCCCCCTAGAGGCGCATAGGCATGACGACAAATCTGGTGTTTCGCTCACCGGGTGCCGTAATCAGGCAGCTCGAGTTCGGGTCGCTGACACCGAGCTCGACTTCATCGGCGTCGACTGCCCCTAGAGCATCCAGTAAGTAATTGACGTTAAAGCCAATTTCCATTTCATCGCCCGCGTAGGAGACTTCGAGCTCTTCCTCGGCTTCCTCCTGCTCGGGGTTGTTCGCCTGCATCGTGACACGGTTCTCGTCCAGCGCGAGCCGAACGCCACGATATTTCTCGTTCGATAGGATAGCTGCGCGTTGCAGGCCCGCCCGGAGCGACGCCCGATCAGCATGAAGGACGTTCGTCGGATCCTTCGGCACGACTCTGTCGTAGTCAGGAAATCGCCCGTCGATGAGCTTAGACGTGAATCGGATATCATCCGCCTCGACGCGAACGTGATTCGAGCCGAGCGTAATCTCCACTTCACCCTCGCCATCGACGAGTCGCAGAAGCTCCAGGACGCCCTTGCGCGGGACGATGACCTGCCCCCCGCGTTCCGCCGAGGCTTCCATCGGTATCTCCGCTAACGCTAACCGGTGCCCGTCCGTCGCAACCGCTCGTAGTATCCCGTCTGCGGTCTCGAGTAGTAGACCGTTCAAGTAATAACGCACGTCCTGCTGCGCCATTGAGAATTGCGTCTTCTCGAGTAAGCGCTTCAAGTCCCGTCTTTCGAGCTTGAGCGTTTGCTGAACCGCGACTTCCTCCACCACCGGAAAATCTGCCGCCCGCAGCGTCGATAAGGTGAAACGGCTGCGACCGGCCTTGACCGTGGCCCGGCCACTGCTCAAAGCAATCTCCACAGTGATGCCTTCTGGTAGCGCTCTGCAGATGTCGTAAAGCTTTCGGCCGGGCACCGTGATTTCGCCCGGCACCGCGACTTCGACCTCGACTTCAGCACGAAGCTCTACCTCCAGATCGGTCGCCGTCATCGTCAGCTTGCCGTCCTGGGCACTAATCAGCACGTGCGCGAGGATCGGCATCGTCTGGCGCCGCTCGACGACACCGATTACGGCACTTAGGGGCTTGAGAACAGTTTCTCGGTTGGCACTGAACTTCATCGGGCTCGTTACCTATTAACTAATCTTCTTTAAAGACATTTATTACTATTATTAGACCATGCTCGGCTTGGGGAAAACAGCAATAAATATAATTAAAACAATACGTTATATCTTATCAAACCCTGGGCTAAACAGGCCTGTGACGCTGTGGAAAACCTGTTGAGGAATTCCACCTCGGTACTTATCCACAGTTTATACCGGTTACCCGGTCAGAGTTCTGAACAGGTTTTTGTAGTCCTCGAGCACCCGTGTTTCGGTATCACGTAGAAGCTTCACCCGACGGCAGGCATGCAGAACCGTCGTATGATCGCGGCCGCCAAACGCGTCGCCGATCTCCGGGAGGCTATGTGTCGTTAGCTCTTTCGCTAAGGCCATCGCGATCTGCCGTGGCCTCGTGATGGATCGATTCCGTCGCTTGGACAGCAGGTCCGCGACGCGAATCTTGTAGTACTCGGCGACGGTCTTTTGGATATTACTGATCGTGACGAGCTTATCCTGCGCCGCGAGCAGGTCCCGTAACGCCTCCTTAGTGAAATCCAGCGTGATAGCCTGGCCCGTGAATCGAGAATTCGCAATTACCCGGCGTAGCGCACCTTCGAGCTCACGGACGTTAGAGCGAACGCGCTTGGCGATGAAAAAAGCGACCTCTTCGGGTAGGAAATGGCCCTCTGAGGCGGCTTTGCTCATGAGAATCGCAACGCTCGTCTCAAGCTCCGGTGGCTCGATGGCTACGGTGAGCCCCCAGCCAAAGCGCGACTTAAGCCGCTCCTCGAGCCCGGAGACTTCCTTCGGGTAGCGGTCACAGGTCAAGATAATCTGTCGCTGGCCTTCAAGTAAGGCATTGAATGTATGGAAGAATTCTTCCTGCGATCTGTCTTTGCCTGCAAAGAACTGGATATCGTCGATCAACAGCGCGTCCAACGAGCGATAGCTACGCTTGAACTCCGCGATCGTGTTGTGCTGTAAACCGCGGACCATATCCCCAACAAAGCGCTCCGAATGGATATAGGCGACCTTCGTATCGGGATCGCGGTTGAGAACCTCGTTGCCAATGGCATGCATCAGATGAGTTTTTCCTAAACCGACACCGCCGTAGATGAACAGAGGGTTGTAGGCCGAGCCGGGATTCTCGCTGACCTGTAGGGCCGCTGCGCGCGCGAGCTGATTACTCTTGCCTTCGACGAAGTTCTCGAACGTGAAGATGGGGTTCAGTCGCCCGCCTGGAAGCGGAGGCTGGGAGGTTCTGACCGGCTTCGCCGGCGAACCCGTAGCTGCGATTGGCGGCCGCCGGCTGCCAACCTCCAAAAACACCGGTAATGGCGCTGCGACCGCAATAATTTTATCGAGGCAATGCTCGGACACCCAATCAACGACGAAACGATTCGGCGCGAATAGGCGCAACGCACGATCTTCCTCAATGGCCTGCAGCGGGCGTACCCATGTGTTGAACTGCTGCTCGGACAGCTCGCTCTGTAGGGCTCTAAGGCACTGGGTCCAGATCGATGAGGGCGCAGCCGATGTGGCTTCCACGGTGGTAGTTCTTCTAGGATCAGCTTGTCGGTAAAAGATTTGTTTTCTGCGATCCGTGGCGTGCCCGCGGTTCGCATGTCGAGTCTATAACGGTAGCGCCCCGGTTATCCAGAACTTCCTCGCGTAGCCCTACTATTGACAGTAAGAGCGGCCGCGCGTAGAGTTCCCTCCCCGCGCGCGTGTGCACATGTCTTTGTTTTACCAGCAACTTTTTGATGGACCACGATACGGGTCGAGTCGGCTATGAAAAGAACGTTTCAACCGAGCAACCTCAAACGCAAAAGAACCCATGGTTTCCGAGCCCGCATGGCGACGAAGAACGGGCGGCTGGTGTTGAGCCGTCGACGAGCCAAAGGCCGTGCGCGGTTGGCACCGTAGCGTCGGGCCTTAGACCTATCAGCGGCGACGCGCCGCAAGGTTTTCCGCGTGCTCACCGGCTGACGCGACCGGCAGAGTTCGGCCGCGTTTTCAGCCGCTCACAGCGCTCGTCCGATCAATACTTCACGGTCCTTGCGAACGATACTAATGGACACGATCCGCGACTCGGACTGGCGATCTCCAAACGCGCCGCAAAAAAAGCGGTGGAACGAAATAGGCTCAAAAGGCTCGTACGCGAAGTGTTTCGCCGACAGCAGGACTTACCAGCGTTGGATTTCGTCGTCATGGCGGGCATGGCCGCGAAGAACGCGTCAAATTCACAGCTACGTGCTAGTCTCGACCGGCATTTCAGGCGACTAGCAGACCGTCATCGAACGAACCGTCATGGATAACCGCAGGCTATTCATCTGGATGACCTTGCTGGCCATGATCTGGCTGACTTACCGCCAGTGGCTCGAAGATTATCCGCCGGCGCCGGTGACCCCGGCGACGCCGACCGCCAGCGTGGGTTCCGAGGAGCCCGTGCTGCCGGCGCTCCCGGTGGTTCCTGCGCCGGGCAGCGTGGACACGCTTCCGGAGATCTCTGCGCCCGAGCAAGCCGTTGTGGATCCGACGGGCGCTACGACTGCGCAGCCGGCACAAACGATCCGTGTACGCACGGACGTGCTCGATCTGCTCATCGACACACGCGGTGG
>JAOTTJ010000235.1 GCA_029864465.1 Gammaproteobacteria bacterium
AGCGGAGAAATTCATCGAAGTCCTGCGCACCGTGACATTTGTCTTCCTGCTGATTCTGATCGTCTCCGGGTCCCTATTGGCGCTCGACGAGCTCCGCCAGTATTTCCTGCAGATTGCATCCGTCGTACTGTCGCTCAACGTGCTCGCGATGACCATGGGCTTCGTGCTCGGCTGGATCTTCCGCCTGCCGGTAACCCAGAGGATATCGATCACGTACGAGGTCGGCGTGCAGAACATCTCGCTTGCCTCGCTCGTGATGTTGACTGTGTTGCAGAATCAGGATTACTTCATCGTGGCCGTCGTTTACGCGGCAGTCATGAAACTTACGGCCATGGGCTTCATGTACTTCGCGCGCCAATGGCTCGTGCGCACAGAACAATTAGCGGCCCAGCAGGCCGACACGGCTCCGGCCTGACCCGGCGCATGTAAAATCAGCGTCATGGGTGCTCCACGGAGCGCATCGACGGCACAACGGGTGGAGCCCGAGTGCGAACAGAATTTTCGAGCAAACTGAATCGGTAGATATATAGAAATGAGAAAACTCGACGCTTTCAACCATATTTGGCCAGTGCCTTTTTACGAGGCGCTCAAAGACGCCGTCGGCTCCATGACCGACATCACGCGACGCAGCGAAGCCGTGCCGATGATCGTCGATCTCGACGAGCGGTTTCGCGTTATGGATCAGTTCGACGACTATGAGCAGATCCTGTCGCTGGCCTCGCCCCCGCTAGAGCTGGCGGGTGGTCCGGAGATTGGACGCAAGCTGTCGCAGATCGGCAGCGACTCGATGGCCGAACTCTGCGCGAAGCACCCGGACCGATTTCCGGGATTCATCGCCTCGATTGCGATGCACGATCTCGACGGCGCCGTCGATGAGATTGACCGCGCCATTAATGAGCTCGGTGCCACCGGCATCCAGCTGTTCACGAACGTGGGCGGCAAGCCGCTCGACGCGCCAGAGTTTCGGCCTGTCTTCGAGCGGATGCACGAGCTCGGCAAGCCGATATGGATACATCCCGCGCGCGGCGCTTCGATGCCCGACTACGCGAGCGAAGACAAGTCGCTTTATGAGATCTGGTGGACCTTCGGCTGGACCTACGAGACGGCCGTCTGCCAGTCGCGGCTCGTTTGGTCAAAGATCATGACGGATCTGCCGCAGCTCAACATCATCTTCCATCACGCCGGCGGCATCGTGCCGTTCAATGCCGGACGTGTCGATGCGGGCTGGTCGCAGATGGGGGCGCGGACGTCGTGGACGGACTACAGCAAACTTCCCGATGAGCTCGGTCGTTCCCACAGTGAAATCTTCCGCAGCTTTTATGCCGATACGGCCAGCTTCGGGGCTGCCGCACCGCTCGAATGTGCGCGAGATTTCTACGGCGTCGAACACATGGTGTTCGCCTCCGATTCACCGTTCGATCCCGAGAAGGGCCCGATGTATATCCGCGAAACGATTCGGGCGATCGAGTCCATGGACCTGACCGACGCGGAGAAAGAGCAGATCTATTCGGGCAACCTGCTGAGGATTACTGGCCTGACCTGATAACGCAGACCGAACGCTGCAGCGCTCCTCCCTAAACCGCAGCCGCCGTGGCGTTGAACACTAAGGACATACTCGCCCGTTTCGACGCGCAGGTGCGCCGCGATATCATTGCGGAGCCGGGCATTCGCATCGAGCGCACGATCCATGCGGTGCGTGTCATGGGACTCTGGAATTGTGTCCTGTATTCACAGCTCGACGACTCCAGCGTCGATCGCGAGATCGCTGCACAGATCGAGCGTTTCCGAGCGCTCGGCGCACAATTCGAATGGAAGGTCTACGATCACGACCAGCCTGATGATCTCGCCGATCGGCTCGCCCAGGCAGGTTTTGAGCCTGAAGAGAAAGAAACTTTCATGCTGTTCGATCTCGGCGACGAGCTGCCGAGCATAGAACCGCCGCCCGGCATCTCGGTGCGTCAGGTCAGTGACGCAGACGGTATCGCCGACGTCAAGATCGTCGGCGAACGTGCTTTTGGCATCGATTTCTCAGCCATGACCGAAGAGTTTCTTGCCCGGTTACCGCTCGGCACAGTGACGTTCTACGTAGCGTACGATGGCACCGAACCCGTAGGGGCAGCGCGGCTCGAGACGCCACCGGACTGCGAGTTTGCAGGACTCTACGGTGGCGGCACGGTGCCGGCTTATCGCCGCCGTGGCATCTACCACTGCCTCGTCGGCGTGAGAGCGCGTGAGGCGTTACGGCGCGGCTATCGGTTTCTAAACATCGACGCGGCGGACCAAAGCCTGCCGATCCTCGAGCGGCTTGGCTTCGTGCCGATCACGACGGTTCAGGCCTGGGTCTGGCGTCCAGATTAGCTTAGAAATTGGCGAACGCCCGCGCTCGAAACCTTCGCGGATCGGTGTCTGGAGTCAACCGCGTCGTGCGCTCGGCGCGCCGACGTGAAGCGCGCCGGGGAACGGGGCTAGCCGCCCGACGCCCCGACCTCCGTCGATGAGGTACGCCAGAGCTGTATCACTCACACCAATCAGATCGGTCTAGCGAAAAAATCGAAAAACAACCAAAACACAATCGTCGCGACCACGAGGCTCAGTAGCATCAACGGCGTGCCCTTCTTGAACCATAACCACGGTGTAATCGCGAGACTCGGATCGTTCTGCTCGCGCGCAAGTCGCTCGGAGATCGTCACAATGAAGACGTTGGCCGTCGAGCCGATATGCGTCCCGTTGCCGCCGAGCCCCACGCCCATCGCCAGACCCCACCAGAGCGGTGTAACGTTGATGCCCTGTTGCTCCATGCCGAGAATGATCGGAATCATTGCGGCCGTGAATGGAATATTGTCGATCGCCGCAGACAAAAACGCGCCGACCCACATCAGGATGAGCGTCGCCGTGAGCAGATCCGCCTCAACGAACGGCGTAATGAATGAGCCGAGATACTCAAGGAAGCGGCTGTTCTCCACACCCCCGATCACGATGAAGAGCCCGATGAAGAACATCAATAGCGTAACTTCGACATGCTCGAGCGCGCGGTCCATGACGATATGACGTGAGACCAAAATTAACGCGCTCATGCCGATGACGGCTACAAACCAGGCTTCCCAATGCAACCGGGAATGCACCATGAACAGGACAATCATGCCGCCCAGGATCGCCAATGACGCGCGCCAGATCTTGGGATCCTTGATCTTACCGACCTCTTCGAACGCACCAGCAGGCTCAGCTGCAAGCTCCTGGCGGAACATGAACTTCAGCCCCACCAAAATCGATAGCCAGGCGACCAGTACGATGCCGCCCATGCGCAGGAAGAACGTGTTGAAGTCGATGCCTGCGGCAGAGCCGATCATGATATTCGGCGGGTCGCCGACGAGGGTGCCCACGCCGCCCGTGTCCGAGAGCAGCGCCGCCGCAAGTAGATAAGGAACGGGGGACACCTTCTGCGCGCGCGCGATCAAAATGATTAGAGGCCCGAATATCACTACAGTCGTCACGTTATCGAGCATGAGCGACAGCAGCGTGATGGCCGTGCCGAGCAACACGAGCATGAGAAACAAATTCCCCTTGCTCATGCGTGCGAGTTTGTACGCCAGCCAATCAAAGCCACCCGTCGGAATCATGATCGACACGATTGTCATCATCGCGGCGAGTAGAAAGATGACATTGAAGTCGATGGCCTCGAGCGCGGCCTCCGGAGAATAGAATCCGAGCAAATGACCAACAACGATCATAAGGCCGGCGCCCGCCGCCGCAACTTTCGAGCGCTCCATACCGTGGAGCTGCTCCGTGAAAATGGCCAAAAAAGTCATGGCCAGAACGATGGCCGAGGCAATCATCCCGCTCGTCAACGACAGTGGTTCCATTGCATGATCTCTGTGAAGGCGGCGCGCATTCTGCGCCTCGAAATATCGCCCTGGCAATTATTTTTTTCAGCCCGAGCTTCGACTCAGGCAACAACGTCCCACAAGCGAGCCCCTCGTAAAAACTAGAGCCCCCTGCCCGTCGGACCAAGGTCAACTTCGGCAAGCACTAGCCAATGTACGTATTCCACACGATGGCCGCGTCGCACCGAAACGCTGCATCATTGCCGCCAGCGACTCGGAGGGCCATAGACCGCCAAAAGGCTACGCGCCGGCACTCTCCAAACGGCCACCCTTCGCCAGTGTCAGCCTCATGTCTTGGAGTGAAGGGAGTCCTCGATGAAGCTTGTTCGACTACTTATTCCATCACTGGCCGCGGCTCTGAGCGCCTGTGCCTACGAAGTCGGCTTCGACCCCGAGTACGTCACGGAAGACACGCCGAGCTACGTCGCCGAAGCGGAGATCGTCGTGCTCATGCATCCACACGATACGGAGCGTGTCTTTCAGGGAAATCCCTCTACCGAGGTCGGATCGTTCACGACATTGACGGTTCCGATCGGCAACATCATGCAAGAAATTACGGCGGAGGTGTTTCAGACCTGCTTCGCGTACGGGGTCGTCTTTACACAGGAGCTCACGTCCGACATGGCCTACATCGTTGCGATCGAGCCGGAGATCATGAATTTTTCGTACGGCTACGATCGAGTGCCACTCGATCCGACGGGGCCAGACGAGATGCCGCGCTCGCTCACGACGCCACAGGTCGAATTCGATCTCTCCGTCCGCGCCTATAACTCCGCCGGCGAGACGATGCTCGAGCGCACGTACTCGTCCGGCCTCGTCTCCGGAGAACGCTACGAGGTCACGAACCGGCCCTATGAGCGAATCAACGAGACGTTCCACGGCGCCCTGCAGGAGATCATGCTGCGCGTTGCCGACGATATTCGCCCGTTACTCGTCGGCCAGTGCGAGATCACCGATTTCGCCAGTTAGATATATACATCAATGGCTTAGGGAGTCATTGCCGCCTCGGTCCAGTTTCTATACGACAAATTTGATATATAGATATATCTTGTAGTAATATCTATCGCACATGAAGTTCGACGTCCAAGGAGGGCTTGTTGTGCGAATCGTCAGGGCATTCACGGACCACCCAGCCACGGTTGGCGAGAGCTACTTCGAACACATGCGCTGTGCGCTCGGCTTTTCGTTCACGATGATGCGCAGCGCAGTCTGCTGTGCGATACACGCCTTTTTGCCGTTCCTGTTCACGAAGACGGGCAGCAGCGCAATCGAGGATCTGTATCGGCGCATGGTCCGCCAGCGGTCCAAGCTCGCCGCAGCACCGGTCTCCGTAGCCTCGCAAGCGAATTCGGTTCAACGCGACCGCGCTGCGGCCTGACGCTTCG
>JAOTTJ010000237.1 GCA_029864465.1 Gammaproteobacteria bacterium
TCAATCTGCGTGGCGTAGAACGCCAAGACGTGGATCGAGGCGATGTGCTCGCTTCGAAGGGCTTCTTGACGCCGACGCGACGTCTGGACGTCGAGCTCGAGATGTTGTCAGACAACGAGCACGAGCTGAAGAATGGCGCAGCCGTTCGGCTGTTGCTCGGGACGAGCGCCGTTGTCGCGCGAGTGCGATTGCTCGGGCAGCACGTGCTCCGGCCAGGCGAAACAGGATACGTTCAATTACGGTGCCAAGGTGACGTTGTCACGCACCGCGATGAGCGCTTCGTCCTGCGTAGTATCTCCCCGGCACACACGTTAGGAGGCGGCCGAGTGCTCGTCGTCAATGCCGAACGTCATCTGCGATTTGATGCACCGACGCTCGAGCGCCTCAAGCGCGCGGCCGCGACGGACGCGCAGGCCGTATTCGAGGCGCGTCTCGCCGATGCGGGTGTGGCGGGCTTGAGCGGCGGGGCTGTGCAGCAGGAGTTGAGCCTCTCCGCTGAGGCGCTATCTGCCGCCGTCGATCAGGCGCGCGCCGTGCGCATTGGTGATTCGCATATTGTGGATAAGGCCAGCTACGCGGCGTTGCTAGGCGACATCATCGTTGCGCTCGAGGGGTTTCACGCCGCACATCCCAAGCAGCAGGGCTTGGCGGCCGCTGCTTTATCGCACGAGCTCCAGACCGAGCCTGAACCAAAGGTGTTGCGCCACGCGGTTGCCGAGCTGGTCGACTCGGGAGAACTTGTCATGGAAGGTGGCTTTCTGCGCCGGCCGGGCTTCGATCCATTGCACGGGTTACCGGCCGCCGAACGCGCAATGGCCGCGCAGATCGAGCAGCAATACCTGACCGATGGACTCAATCCGCCCGATGTCGGCTCTGCAAAAAAAGAAGCGCCGGCGAAGCAGCAGCTATTCCAGTTATTGCTCGATACCGGAACGCTCGTGCGCCTGAAGACCTACGATCGCAAAAGCGGTATGGTGCTGCATCGCAAAGTTTTGACTGCGATCGAGCAGCGGCTGGAAGAACGGTTTCCTTATCCTCAAACGTTTACCGTGGCCGAAGTACGCGATCTGCTGAACGCAACGCGTAAATCGGTCGTGCCCTTGATGGAGCACTTGGATTCGATCGGTGCAACGGTCCGCGACGGGAACGTGCGGCGTCTGCGGCCACGTTGACGAGAGTCAGTTACGGAGGTGAATGGAGTCTGGTGGCTCCCCTGGTCTTCAAAACCAGTGGCTCGGCGAACCCGAGCGGTGGGTTCGATTCCCATCCACCTCCGCCATTCCAACAGACTCGGATTGCAGGTCCGCAGAGAACCGTTCTCAGACCGGTGTCGATGCAGATTCGTATTGAGTCGCCCGGCTAGTTGCGCTGGTACCGAAGCCTCCGATTTTTTTTAGTTATAATTGGCAGCGAACAATAGACCGGTGCTATGTGACTTGCTGCATCGATTATAAATGGTAGAAGGGTGGATCTAGGATTGGTCTCTCTTCGAGGCTCTTGAGATGAAGATTGGGACATCATGATGAGGATGTGTGCTTTTGGGCGAAAGTTCATCCTCTTGGTCTTCGTCTGGTTTGCCGGGTTCAATCACTTGGCCTATGGGCAGAGCGATTGGGTAGTTCGCGATACTTTTGAGCCAACGGCGCCGAGACTCATCTATACCGCCGCCCGTTCGATGGGCATGTTGCGCGGCGTGCAGGAATTCGACATCTGGCAGACTTTGCGCTACGAAGGCTCAGGGGTCTATTACGAGGTAACAGATTCAGACCCGTCAAACTGGCCGCGGGTCGAACTCGACAGGTACTACGTGGAAATAGCCTACCCCGACGGAGGCCTTCGTCTTGATCTAACAGCCTCTGAGGGCGAGCGTACGGTTTGGGCTATTGCCGACGGTTACTCCTGGAACGAGCAGAACGTTGCACTCGAGGGACCGCCCGTGGGGGGCTCGCAGACCCCTGTGCCTGAACTTCACGATTGGCGGCAGAAGCTGCTTGCGGTTACTCCACCTGCCGCAATCAAGCTGGCTCATCAGTACGTCGATCAGGTGCAAGTGACGGAGCTCGAACACCGGACCTATGAGCTGAGTCTTCCCGATGCCAACACGAAGATTCGGTTGAATCGAAATCGCCGTCCGGAGTTGGTGGAAATGGTCGTGACTCACCCCGTCCTGGGTGAGGCCACCTTAACTGCTGAATACTCTGGCTATCGGGATTATGAGCCGATTGATCCGTTGCTGAGCGACGAGATCATGAGTGGGTTTCGCTTTCCAAGCCGTATCGTGCAAAAGCTCGATGGCCATACGATTTTAGATGTAGAGATTGATACCTGTTGGTGCACCAACGCCTATGTCATTTTCCCGATCCCTGCGAACGTCATTTCGGCGTCGGCAAGCCGCTGAGCCGGGTGCGGAGCCGTCCCGTCACGGCGACATGCGGCTTACAGCTGTAGAGGAGTGAATCTTGTGAATGAAATAAAGAAACTAGCATTTGCAAAATTGTCCATGAGCATCGTTCTGGTCATTGCTGGTGCGGTAGGCGTTCCGTATTCCGCGCATGCCCACCATTCCGTGTCTGCTCAATACGATTACGATTGGCCATTTTTTTTCGACAATGCGGTCTTTACCTGAGCACGTTGGGTTAACCCGCACGTCTATCTATTCTTTGAAGTAGAGAATGAGCAGGGCGAAGTCGAGGAGTGGACTGTTCATACCACTGGAGTCGCAGGATTGAGCCGAAGAGGACTCGGTAAGGAGGCTCTCGTAGAGGGGCAAACTTATACCATTCGTGGCGTGAGGGCTCATAACGGTGCGCCGGAAGGTTTCCTTGGGGAGATTGTCTTGCTGGACGGCACATCGCTTGTTATATGGTCGGGAGATCCTTCGGGGAACTAGGAGGGCAACAGTGTGTGCAATAACCGGCAAGCATAACCAGGCTTCTGATTGTCCCGATCGAGGGGAACGACAGGCCATGTCGATTCGGGTTGAGCAGTCTGCCAATAATCTCAAGGCAGCGCCGACTATGCTCTGTTGCCTGCTCGCTATTGTCGCCTGCACATCCCTACCTCGAAGCGCCGCAGCTCAGAGCGTTGAGGG
The DNA here is from genome assembly GCA_029864465.1 of Gammaproteobacteria bacterium. Lineage (GTDB taxonomy): Bacteria > Pseudomonadota > Gammaproteobacteria > Steroidobacterales > Rariloculaceae > JAHEEM01. The sequence goes on from JAOTTJ010000237.1 coordinate 3,092, forward strand.
GAGCTGGGTGGTAGAGGAAGCCGAGAGGGAAATGCAGCCTCATGATGAGTTTCTGGGGGCGAGTGTTGTTTTCAACCCTGACAATTCTTTCTCGATCCAACGGTTACAGCGAACACCGTGGCGAGGCACTTACAGTGTGGATCCCGAATCGGGGGCCATTGACCTCACGTTTCGGGGAAGAAATTTGACGCCGCCGAGCGATGGTGCCGTCTGGGAGGGAATCTATCGCTTCCATGCGGACGGTAGTCTGGTGATCAACACCGCCACGGGTTATGACGCTCGTCCGGTGGAGTTCATGACAGGTTACGATCTTACGATGCTGACGTTAAGGCGCGCCGACTAGGAGGAGGATGGAAAATGCGAATTTTCTCGGCAACCGTTCTCGCCGTCGGAATCACCGCGGTTCTGACGGAGCTTGGAATAGCGCAGGAGGTTACGCGCGAAGGGTTGCTCAACGCGCCTACACCGCGCACAGTACAAGGTTATCCCGATCTTAGCGGTCTTTGGATTGGAGGCGTCCCCGGGTCACCGGGGTTCAGTAGCACCGGTGCGGGAGGCGCTTTCTATGTGGCTCGTAGTGATGACGGTAGTGCCGCTTTCCAGGTGCGAGACGGGAATTTCTATTGGGTCGAGATCGATCAGGAAATTTTTGTCAAATCTGATCGCGAGAATATGCCTCTTTACAAGCCCGAATATTGGGAGCAGATCAGATGGAATGAAGAGTACGGGTATGAGAGACCGGTCGATCCTGGCTTCGGCTGCAAAGAGATAGGTATTGTCAAGCGAGGCTTTCCAGACGAAATCATCCAGCTACCGAATAAGGTAGTGCTTCTTTACGGTCGGTCGCCTCCGGCTATTCGCGAGGTGCCGACAGACGGCAGACCGCTGAGATCAGAGGATGAATACGAAGGTCTGAATCAGTTGGGCGGTAGTTCGGTAGGTCGCTGGGAAGGAGATACTCTCGTTATCGAAACAGTGGATTTTCCTGACGAACTCGTCTGGTACTCCACCAGAGGATGGCCGATGAGCGCGAACGCAAAAATCACTGAGCGATTTAGCAGACAGGGAAACGTGCTCAGGCTCGAGATGACGGTGGATGACCCTGCATTTATCCGCCTCTGGGAAGTGCGCCCGATCGAGCGGCAACCAAATCCGAATCCAAACGCCTTGTTCCCCCCGATTCCTGCGTGCATAGAGCTTGCTGGCGATTCAATATCCGGGGAACGCTTTGGAGAGCGCTTTAAACAGCGCTAAGGTGCTCTGCCTGTAAAATGCTCGCTGACATGCTTCTGTCCGATAACGGACGTCGATACGTGAATCTGAGGCTATGGCAGTCAACCGCGACGCGACCACGGCGCAAAGGATTCGGTTCTCGATTGAGCGCGATGGCTTAGAGGTTGCTCGCGCGTACCTGTATCTCATGACTAATGATCTGTATGAGCAGCCGTTCGGGCTCATGGAAGACGTATTCGTGGACGTGTCTTGCCTAGGCGATGGCCTCGGCTCCGGTCTTGTCGATGAGGTGATTGCCGCGGTGAAGGAGGCTAACTGTTACAAACTGATAGCGATGACCGAGGCTCGATGGAGTTAGCAGGGACGATGTAAGGGATCGAATGAACGAAGACCATGGCAAGCTGATACTTCGACTAATGCTCGGTGTGCTAGTGTTATTTCACGGTATCGACAAAGTAATTGGCGGAATCGAAGGCATCGTCAATCGCTTCGAGAACATTGGTTTGCCAGGTGCGCTAGCCTATCTTGTCTATCTGGGTGAAGTTGTGGCTCCCGTGTTTGTTGTGGTCGGGTATTGGGCCCGCGCTGCGGCATTCATCGTGATGGGCAATATGGTTGTCGCAATTTTCCTCGCTCACTCCGGCGACTTCCTAACGCTTACAGCCAACGGGGGCTATGGGCTCGAGCTGCAGTTTTTCTATCTGCTCTCGTCAATCGCAATCATCGCACTCGGTGCAGGTCGCTACAGTGTCGCCGGAGCGCACGGGAAGTGGAACTGAAGATACGTCGGCTTCCGGCCGAGGCTGTGTAAAAACTCGTTTCTAAACTGCCACCAGTCATCGCTCATTCTTCATCAGCGATTCGGCGATATTTTTTTGGCCGAACGATCCTATGCGCGGATCGTGGCCAGGATTTTCTGCG
>JAOTTJ010000238.1 GCA_029864465.1 Gammaproteobacteria bacterium
CGCGCATATTGTCGCCAACGAGCTCGACGTCAATTTGCGTCAGACCTCCGGCCCCGTGCTCGAGCGCCCAGGCGATCTCGCGGCCATCCTGACAAACCTCGAGGCCAATGATGTCTTGTTCGTCGACGAGATTCATCGCTTGAGCCCGGTCGTCGAGGAAGTGCTCTATCCAGCCATGGAAGATTTTCAGCTCGACATCATGATTGGTGAGGGCCCTGGTGCGCGTTCGATCAAGCTCGACCTACCGCCGTTCACGCTCGTTGGCGCAACGACGCGTGCGGGCTTGTTGACTTCACCGCTACGGGATCGTTTTGGTATTGTCCAGCGGTTGGAGTTCTACACGCCGGACGAGCTCGCGCAGATTGTGACGAGGACGGCCTCGATACTCGGACTCGCGACCGATCAGGCCGGCGCGCGCGAGATCGCGGCGCGCTCGCGCGGCACACCGCGCATCGCTAACCGTTTGCTGCGCCGGGTTCGAGACTATGCCGAGGTCGAGGCCGACGGTCATGTGGATGAATCCGTCGCGCGCGCAGCCATGGACATGCTCGAGGTCGACCCGCACGGTTTCGACACGATGGATCGCAAATTTCTACGGACAGTCATCGAGAAATTCGATGGTGGGCCTGTCGGTATCGAGAATTTGGCGGCTGCTATCGGCGAGGAGCGCGGCACACTCGAAGACGTTATCGAGCCGTATTTGATTCAGGAGGGGTTTCTGCAACGCACGGCGCGTGGCAGGGTCGCGACGCGGACAGCGTTTGAGCATTTCGGCCTGGACCTGGCGCAGGCGGGGCATGTGCCCGGCAGGCCCGGGCTCTTCGACTGAGATGTCGCTGCCGGTTATGAGAGAGTTCGTATTACCCGTGCGCGTGTACTTGGAAGATACCGATGCCCAAGGCGTGGTCTATAACGCGAGTTACTTCAGATTTCTCGAGCGCGCGCGCACCGAGTGGCTGCGTGCGAAGGGCGTCGAGCACAACAAGTTACGCGATGAGCAAGGGCTCGCGCTCGTGCTCGTAGGCACGCAGGTGAAATTTCGGCAGCCGGCGAGACTGGACGATCAGTTATTCGTGAGCGCCACGCTTACTGAGGTCACGGGCGCGCGGTTCGTATTCGATCAGGCTGTTCGGCGTGGTACGCCAGACGGTGAGGTGCTCTGCGACGGTATCGCGGAGGTCGCCTGTATGGACGTCGTGCAGCAGAAGCCTCGACGTGTGCCCGGGGCGCTAATGGATGAGTTGAGCTGATGAATGTAGATCTTTCCCTGGTGTCGTTGATTTTAGAGGCGAGTCTCGTCGTGCAGCTCGTCATGGCTCTGCTGCTGCTCGCCTCGGTCGCATCGTGGGCCGTGATCATCGAGAAGAGTCGTATGCTCAAGCAATCCATCGATGCGGCTGACGCGTTCGAGTCGAGATTCTGGTCGGGTGGCGATTTGGCATCGATGTATCGTGAGCTTGCCGGCGATAACGCTCGCAGTTTCGGCATGGCCGGCATATTCGAGGCAGGGTTCCGCGAGTTCGGCCGCGTAAAGAAGCAGGCCGGCGCGACAGCGGATCACGTCATCGAGGGCGCACGGCGCTCTATGCGCGTGTCTCAAATGCGCGAGGTCGACCGCCTCGAGAACAATCTGGCGTTTCTCGCAACCGTAGGGTCGACGAGCCCGTACGTTGGGTTATTCGGCACGGTCTGGGGCATCATGAACTCATTCCTATCGCTGGCCAACGTGCAGAGTGCAACGCTGGGGGTCGTCGCACCCTATATTGCCGAAGCGCTCATCGCCACGGCCATGGGTTTGTTCGCGGCGATTCCGGCAGTTATCGCTTTCAATCGCTATGCCGACAAGGTCAGCCGACTCGAAGTCCGCTTCGACACATTCACGGAAGAGTTTTCCGCCATTTTGCAGCGGCATGCCTCTCAGGTGACGGAGCCAACAGCATGAGCCGTAGCCGCCAACGGAAACTCATGGGCGAGATCAATGTCGTACCGTATATCGACGTCATGCTCGTCTTGCTGATCATTTTTATGATTACTGCGCCGTTGCTGACCCAGGGGATCAGCGTCGACCTGCCCAAAGCGGCAGCGGAACCGCTGGATCCTTCGCTCATGCAGGATAACGAGCCGCTCGTGCTCAGCATCGATCGTGATGGGCTGTTGTACCTGAATATCGGCGGTGATGACGAGGAGCCTATCGACGAACAGACTGTGGTCGCTCGAACGGCGGCTGTGTTGCGCCGCAATGCCGAGACCCCGATATTGGTCAAAGCCGATCAAGCCGTGTCTTATGGGCGTGTCGTCACGGGCATGGTGTTGCTTCAGCAGGCAGGCGCGGAGCGTGTCGGCTTCATTACCGACCCGCCCGAGCTCTCCGGAGCGGCGCAGTAATAGAGAGTCGGCGATCAGGGAAATGAAAAAGAAGTCATTTCTGCAGCGGCATTCCGGATCGACCCTGTTGTCGATCGGCATGCATGGCACGATCCTCGCGATGTTTTTCGTCGGCGTGCGTTTCGCGGCCGAGCCGCTCTTTCCGGTTGCTACGGAGCAAGTTGCCATCCAGGCGACGGTCGTCGATGAGGCGCTCATCGAGCGCGAGATCGCTCGCATCGAGGAGCGGGAGCAGGCGGAGATCCTGCGCCGCCAGGAGCAGGAACGCGAGGCGCGGGAACAGGCCCAGGCCGCGCAGCGCGAGCTCGAGGAACAACAGCGCCAGCTCGAATTGGCGCGCCAGGAGACGGCGCAGCGCGAGCAGGAGGCACTGGCCGAGCAACAGCGAATCGTTGAGCTCCAGCGTGAGCGCGAGGCCGAAGAGCGGCGGCGCCTGGAAGCTCAGCAGGAGGCCGAAGAGGCCGAGCGGCGCCGTATCGAGGAAGAGCAACGAATCGCGCAGCAGCGCGCGGAAGAAGAACGGCGCCAGCGCGAGGAGCAGGAACGGCTTGCGCGTGAGGCGGAGGAGGCTCGCCAGCGCGAGGAGCAGGCGAGACTAGCGCGTGAGAGGGAGGAGGCGCGCCAGCGTGCTGAGATGGAAGCGGAGCTGCAACGCGCGATGGCCGCCGAGGAGGAACGTCGCGCGGCTGAGGATGCGGGCCTGCTCGATCAATACATCTTGCTGATCCAAGATCGGATCGAGCGCGCTTGGAATCCTCCGCCTAGTGCTGGTCCAGGGCTCCAATGCGAAGTCAGCGTGACGCAAATTCCCAGCGGGGACGTGACCAGTGTGAGTGTCGGCCGATGCAACGGCGACGCGGCTGTCATCCGCTCGATCGAGCAAGCCGTGCAGCGCGCGTCACCGTTACCGCCGCCGCCGACGCCCTCACTGTTTAGCCGAAATCTAGAACTGATTTTCCAACCGGATACATGAGCGAATGAGTGTGTGTATGAAAGAACCGGCGTCGCATTGTCGTAATGTCCTGGCGGGCCTGCTTCTGGTGGCGGCGCTCGCGTACGCAAGCCTTGCCCAGGCGCAGCTGCGCATCGAGATCCGCCGCGGCGTCGAGCGTCCCGTACCGATGGCCATCGTGCCGTTCAGCTGGGAGGCGGTGCCAGGCACCCCGCTGCCGCTCGACGTCGCCGGTGTCATCACGGCAGATCTTGCCGGCAGCGGGCGCTTCGACCCGATGGATGAGCGCGACATGGTCTCGCGACCGACGCTGCCGGAACAAGTCGATTTCGGCGACTGGCAGATACTCGATGTCGACGTGCTCGTCATCGGGCGTGTGCTCCAGGACGGCGTGGACCGTTATACGGTGATCTTCCAGCTTTACGATATCCTGCGTGGCGAGCAACTCGTCGGCTATCGCTTGACGACGCCCGGCAGTGACCTGAGGCTCACGGCACATCGCGTTGCCGACATGATCTATGAGGAGCTGACCGGGATTCCGGGCGTGTTCTCCACGCGCGTCGCCTACGTCAGCGAGCAACGCAACGGCGACGAGCAGCGCTTCCGGCTCATCGTCGCCGATGCGGACGGTGAGAACGCTCAGGTTGTCGCCGACTCTCCAGACCCATTGATGTCGCCGGCGTGGTCTCCCGACGGGCGCCGGTTGGCCTACGTGTCGTTCGAAAATGATCAATCGGCCATCTACATTCAGACGTTGCGCACGGGGACCCGAGAACTCGTCTCGGCGCGCGCGGGTATCAACGGTGCGCCGGTGTTCTCGCCCGACGGGCGCATGCTCGCGCTGACGTTGTCGCGTGAAGGTGGCAACGCCGATATCTATACGCTGGACCTGACGACCCAGGTGCTCAACCGGTTGACGCGCGACCCGGCGATCGACACCGAGGCCATCTGGGCACCCGATGGCGACTCGATCTACTTCACATCCGATCGGGCTGGTGGGCCGCAAGTCTACCGTATCGATCCGAGTCCCGGCGCGCGCGCCGAGCGCGTCACGTTCGAGGGAGGCTACAATGCCCGGCCGCGCCTCTCCCCCGACGGACGTCAGCTCGCCGTCGTACATCGAGATCGCGGCAGTTACCGGATCGCCGTCGTCGATCCGCGTACTGGGTTGACCCAAGTGCTCAGCAACGGCGAGCTCGACGAATCGCCGAGCTTCGCGCCCAACGGCGCAGTCATAATCTATGCGACTCGTGAGAATGGCCGCGGAGTGTTATCGTCCGTCAGCACGGATGGCCGGATCCAGCAGCAGATAGCCTCGGTTGCCGGGGACGTCCGCGAGCCGGTCTGGTCGCCGTACGCGCGTCCTTGAGCTCAGGTAAATTCGTGTGATATACGGCTTACTTATTGTTTTAGCAATCTTTGAGGAACTCCGATATGCCTAGACAGATGTTCCCGTTCTTTGCCGCGCTACTGGCGCTCGGGCTATCGGCCTGCGGCGGCAATACTGCGACGTTGCCGGGCGGAGGCGGCTCCGGAGCGAGTCCGGCGATGGGTGGCAGCGGCGCGGGCGGCGGTGCGACGACGAGCGGTACCGGCGGCGCGGGCGGCCCGGAGATTTTTCGCGAGGTGCCGGGTGAGGGGGCGCAGGGCCCGTTGTCCACGCTCGTGGTCTATTTCGACTTCGACCAGAGCGAGATTCGCTCCGAGTACAACGAGGTCCTGGCAGCGCATGGTGAATATCTCTCGGCGAACGGCGGTGGCTTGTTGCGATTAGAGGGCCATGCCGACGAGACGGGTAGCCGTGAGTACAATATCGGCCTCGGCGAGCGCCGTGCGCAGGCCGTCCGGCGTGCGCTGCTGTTGCAGGGTGCCGCGGCGGGTCAGCTCACGACCGTAAGC
>JAOTTJ010000239.1 GCA_029864465.1 Gammaproteobacteria bacterium
CGTTACGATCCACGACACGAAGATGCGTCCGACGACGGCGAGATTGATCGCCGAAATGCCCCTGGCCATACCGACGCCAAGCACGGCGCCCACGAGCGTGTGCGTCGTCGACACGGGCATACCGGTTCCGGAGGCAAATACGATTGTGAACGCGGCGGCGATCTCGGCCGAGAAGCCGCGCGTCGGCGTCAGGTCCGTAATGCGGGCGCCGACCGTGGCAATCACACGCCGCCCCAGCGTCCCGAGGCCAACGACGATTCCGACCCCTCCGAGAACCAACACCCAGAGCGGGAGGCCCGACTGCTGCGTAACGACGCCAGTCTGCGCAACGCTAATGACTGCCGCAACCGGACCGACGGCATTGGCCACGTCGTTGGAGCCGTGAGCAAACGCCATGCTGCAAGCGGTGATGACCATCAGCACGGCAAACACTCGTTCGACTGTCGCGAAATGAAACTCGCGTTCGGCTTTAGGATCGATGGGAATTCTCAGGACGAACCAACGCCCGATAACGGCGACGACGAACCCGGCCAGCAGCGCGAGCACATACGCCTGTAGCGTACTCAGTTGAAGCCCCACGTGCGTAAGGCCCTTCAGCAACGTCACGAGTGTTATTAGGGTGACTGTTGCAAAGATATACACCGGCGCATACCGGCGCGCTTTCATCAACGGGTCCGGCTGGATCAGTATCAGTCGTTGAATCGAGTTAAACACGAAAAACGCGATGACGCCCGCCGTTAACGGAGAAGCGACCCAGCTGGCTACGATCGTCAGAACCTGCCCCCAGGACACCGAGTTCACGCCGAGCGCGACGACGGCAAAACCCACGATCGCGCCGACGATCGAATGCGTCGTCGACACGGGCCAGCCCATGCTCGAGGCAATCCACAGCCAAACTCCTGCAGCGAGCAGCGCCGCGAGCATGCCGTAGATCAGCAGCTCCGGCTGACCGACGACATAGGTCGAGTCGATGATGCCTCGCCGGATCGTCGAGGTAACTTGACCGCCGGCAAGCACGGCGCCGCTGAACTCGAACACCGCCGCCACAAGAAGCGCTTTGCGAATGGTCAGCGCCCCGGAGCCGATAGACGTCGCCATCGCATTGGCAACATCATTGGCGCCAATTCCCCAGGCCATGAACAGGCCGAACACACCCGCTAAGGCCAAATAGATTAGTTGGTCTTCCATTGAATTTGCAGATCAGTGGGACAGTAACAATTCGAGACGACGCCCGGTGCGTTCGGCCATATCGCCAATCTCCCCGGTAAGCTCGATGACACGATAGAGAAACATCACATCGACCGGAGGCAGGTCTTTTTCAATTACAAATACCTTGGCCCTGACCTCGGCCTGCATCCGGTCGGTATCGTTCTCGATCTCGTCGAGTTCGTGGACGAGCGATTCGACGAGATCGGCCTCGGCTCCGCGAAAACCGGTCTCATAGAGCTCATCTAGCTCGCGGACGCTCTTGCGCGCTTTCTTAACGGCATCGACGTTGCGCACGACGAAAGCCAGATAATCTTCTCTGATGCTTTCCGGTATCTGCATGCGCCGCCCGAGCACGAGGCCGGATACATCCCGCACCTTGTTGGCGATTCGATCCTGCACGAGCAGTAGAGCAAGGAGATCCTCGCGAGGAACCGGCATAAAGAGACTTTTTGGCAGATGAGTGCGAATCTGCTTCTTGATATCGTCCGCTTCCTGCTCGAGCTCGACGATCTTCGCCCGAGCCGCTTCGGCCTTGGCCCAGTCGTTCGCAAGCACGTGCTCGAAAAAGCTAATCAGTTCCTTCGCGCACTGATAGACAGTCTGCATCTGATCCTGGATGGGACCGACCGGAGAGGTTCCAAAGATCTTGCTTATGTAGTTACCCATACTTAGTCCGAATTGTGTTTAGCGGATCCGTCGCAGTAGTCCGGAAAATTATGCACATACGCAGCCCCTTACAATTAGACCCACATGGGCCACATCCCCGAGACTGCCCATTTAGATTTCTCTGCCGGACCGTGCTCTGCGATTGCTCATTGCGGTTGCTCAACGGCACATAGCAGAAGACTACAGGGCGTTTATTAAGAAATTGTTACAGTCGACGCGAAACGTTGCGGCGGACACAATGACGCCGCCTCCTAGTAGAATCCACGTTTCGCAAAGTTGCAGAGTTCGGTGCCGAGGAGCGACAACATGGATGCAGTGGAGCTGACCCGTCAGTTGATCCGCCTGCCGTCGGTAACCCCGGAAGATTACGGCTGCCAGACCTTAATTGGATCGCGACTCGAGGCGCTGGGCTTCACGTTGGAGCACATGCGATTCGAGGACGTCGACAATCTCTGGGCGCGACGCGGCAACGACGGACCTGTGCTCTGCTTCGCGGGTCACACGGATGTCGTGCCGCCTGGCCCCGCCGAGCAATGGTCGGTAGACCCGTTCGCCGCGGACGTTCAAGGCGAGCACTTGATCGGGCGTGGCGCCGCTGACATGAAAGCAGGCCTGGCGGCGATGATTTGCGCCTGCGAGGAGTTCGTTCGAGAACACCCCGACCATCCGGGATCCCTTGCTTTCCTGATCACGAGCGACGAAGAAGGCGCCGCCGACAACGGCACGCTCAAGGTCATGGAGACGCTGGCCAAGCGCGGCGAGCGCATCGACTGGTGCGTGATCGGCGAGCCGTCGAGCGAGCATGTGCTTGGCGACACCGTGCGGATTGGCCGCCGAGGAAGTTTGACTGGGCTCATGACGATTCGCGGTGTCCAGGGCCACGTGGCCTACCCGTTACAGGCAAATAACCCCATGAATTCCCTCGCGCAGTTCATTAACGCGGTAACCAGTTCCCCGATGGATGCCGGCAACGCCCATTTCCCGCCTACGACCTTCCAGATGGTCAACGTGCATTGCGACGCCGGGGCGCCTAACGTCGTCCCAGGCGAGCTCAACTGTCGGTTCAATTTTCGCTACTCGACCGAATGGACCCATGAGACGCTGGCAGCGCGCATCGAAGAGATACTCTCGACGCTCGGTCTGGACTATGAGATCGACTGGCGGCTCGCCGGGCGTCCGTTCGTTACCGAGACAGGGGCCCTCTCCAATGCCGTCAGCCGAGCTGTCGAGGAAGTCACAGGAATCGAGCCTGAGTTATCGACGAGCGGCGGCACGTCGGACGGACGTTTCATCGCACCGCATGGCGTAGACGTCGTCGAAGTCGGGCCGGTCAACAAGACCATCCACAAGATCAACGAGGAAATCCTAGTAGCCGACATTCCGCGACTGCAGAAGATCTACCAGCGAATCGCGGAAAATTTACTAACCAAGTCGAGTCACAGGTGAGTGACGACTCAAAGGCATGGCCCTTAGCCGGGCAAACGTTTCCAGTTCGCGAAGATGGCCAGACTGGCAAGCAGCAAGAACCAGACGAACGCCCAACCGGGCATGCTTAGCCCTAAAAATGACCAATTGATCTCGGCGCACTCGCCCGATCCCGTGAACACGAGCTCGAGCGCATCGAGCAGCGGGAAGGCCTCCATGATGTAATCGAGACCTGGGCCGCAAGCAGGTACTTGATCGGCAGGTAGATTCTGAATGTAGACGTGTCGGCCGGCGATCGAAGCGCCGATCGCGGCGGCGGCGACGCCGACAACACCGTAGGCTCTGGCCGAGGTGCCCACCGGGCTGTGCAGCGCGGCAATAAGAAAAATTGCACCGAGGCCGATAAATGCCATGCGTTGGAAGACGCACAATGGACAGGCCTCAAGACCGAGCACGTGCTCGGCAAACAGCGCGTACCCCATCAAACCCACGATCGCGCCAAAGCCTAAGAGATTGGCCAAGCGCCGACGCTTTCTACTGTCAATCGCAATCATTCGTGTCAAACCCTACTTTCAATCGGCGGCGCTCGCCTCGACAACCGCCATGCAAACGTGCCTAAGACGCCTGTCATCGAATATGTATATCACATACCGAGAGACTCTCGCCGCGATTACGGCCGCCGTTATTTTCTGATAGCGATGCGGCTCCCGACCGTCTTACGCATACGCCGAGCGTGCCTGTCTCTGCGTAGCGACCCTGTCTTGCGGAAACTGACAGCGGAATGTGCTGCCGTGCCCTAAATCGCTCTCGACGCTAAGCGTCGCCCCATGCTTCTGTAGTACATGCTTAACGATTGCCAGGCCGAGTCCCGTGCCACCGGCTGCTCTAGAGCGACCGGGATCAACCCGATAAAAACGTTCGGTCACGCGTGAGATCAGCTCGGGAGGAATGCCAATTCCCGTATCCCGGACGGAGAACACGGCGCCGCGCGGCACTCGCGTCCACGTGATTACAATTTTCCCGCCTTGTGCCGTGAAGCTGACGGCGTTGTTGATCAGGTTGAAAAAGACCGAATGCAGCTGAGTCTCATCGCCGAGCAACGCGGCATCGTCTTCGATCTCGAGCGACATGCCCAAATCCGCCGCCTCCTCGGTGAACTCGGCATGGATCTGACGGAGCATAGCGCCGACGTCTACGACCTTCCGATTCGCTTCACTGTCGGTTGCCTCGAGCCGTGATAACTCAAGCAGATCACGGATAATGTTCGCCATTCGCACCGACTGGCGCTGCATCTCATCGAGCGGACCGCGCCATGTTCGCGGAATCGCCGCGTCTTCGACCATCGAATCGAGATAGCCGCTCAGAACCGTCAACGGAGAACGCAGCTCATGGGATGCGTTGGCGACGAAATCACGACGCATGCGCTCGAGACGATGTTCTCGCGTCACGTCGCGCAATATCACGAGACGCTGTTGCCGGCCATACGGGAGAATTTGTACGGCAAGCTGCTCGGCCGGGTCCTGGGGTGACGGCATCTGGATTTCTCGATCGTCATCGCTGTTGAGGTAAGCAACAAAGTCTGGATCCCGAATGAGCAGATCGATCCGTTGGTGCTTGTCTCGCTTGGTCTCCAAACCCAACAGACGCCCGGCGGCGGGATTGAACCACTGAATCTCGTGCCGGTCGTTCAAGACAATGCCGGCATCTCTGAGCGCCCCCGTCGATTGCCGGACCTCTCGAAGCAGGCGGTGATATTTCCTCTTACGCTCGCTGGCCTTTCTCCTGTAGCGCCCGACGCGCCCGAGTAACTCGGCCCACAGGCCGGTCGTGGCAAGCGTCGGGTGCGCCAGTTCGCCGTGAAGCGCTTTGTCGAGGTCGTAGAGCTTGTAGAGCGTGGCCGCAAGCCAAAACGCCAATGCTCCGACGAGCCAC
>JAOTTJ010000021.1 GCA_029864465.1 Gammaproteobacteria bacterium
CACTTGGGACCTGCACAGTGCGATCGGTTTTTGGAGCTTCGCGTTTACCGTGATCTTTGCCGTCAGCGGACTCTATCTGTGCTACCCCGAGACCTTTCATGCGTTTGCCGATCGGCTGGATCCTCCCGCTGCGGCCGGTCCTGAACACCGCTTCGTTGACAGTGCGCTCGCCTGGCTCGCCTATTCGCACTTCGGACGTATCAACGGTATCGGCCTTCCATGCAGCGGCCCCGGCCTCTGCGATCAGACGACGAAGGCCGTATGGGCCGTTTTCGGCGCGGCGCCGGCTGCGATGTTCGTAACGGGAGCGATCATGTGGTGGAATCGTGTGCTGCAGCCGTGGCGGCGGCGTGCGTCTTCCGGCTCGCCGCGGACTCGGTCGTCAGCGGACAATACGTAGCGGATCGATAGCGCTACAGATGGAGATGGGTCGTGCGACTAACTGACTTGCCTGCGTCGCTGAGACGGTTCGTAACCGAGGTGACCACGTGGGTCGAGACCGAGCGTGATGAGAGTGAACTCCTGCCCCGCGTGGGTGAGTCTATGCGCATGCTCGTTGCCAAGGACGACTGGCTAGACCCCGCTTTTGCGAAGCCACATCCACAGTACTACCAGCAATACCTACTCTACGCTGATCCGGACGATCGGTTCTCGGTCGTCAGCTTCGTCTGGGGGCCGGGCCAGCACACACCGATTCACGACCACACGGTTTGGGGCGTGATCGGGATGCTGCGCGGCGCCGAGTTGGCACAAAATTACGAGATCGCTGCCGACGGTACGCCCATTCCTCTTAGCGAGGAAATCGAGCTTTTACCTGGAGATGTCGAGTTCGTATCGCCCACGATCGGCGACGTGCACAGAGTCAGGAACGCCCTCGACGATCGGGCGTCCATCAGTATCCACACCTATGGCGCGAATATCGGCAAGGTGAAACGCCATGTCTTTGCACCGCAAGGCGGTGCGCCCAAGGAGTTCGTCTCGGGTTACGCCAACGTTGATCGGTAGGCTGCGACGACGCTATGAGCTGGACTGCCTCGACGACCCTTCTTCATTCACCGCGCAAATAGCGCCTCGCGACCTCGGGGTCGCAGCTGAAGGGGTTGAACTCCATGTGCGGTGCGAACTGCCACTCGAATCGGCCGGCGACTGGCCGGCTCAGGTAATCCGGATCCTCTAGAACGTACTCTACAGTGAGTTGCGTTCCGCTTTCGTTCAACCCGTAGCGCTCCGTTAGGCGTTTCTGTGGGCCTGACGGAATTGTCTGTCCGTTACCCTTGCGGTGAGGCGCGAAGTTCGTCGTTTCGACAACGAGCACGTCCTCGTCCCAGTAGCCCACCGAATGTCCGCGATCGCTTGGCTCGGCGTCAGTCGGAACCGTCCGGCCGTCCAGATACACGATCCTCGGCTCGCCCGAGGTTTCCGCCGTGATCACGACTCGATCCTGCAGCACCTCGATGTCGTTCACATGCGGATGCCCCAGCCGTTGGGGTATGGGGTGCGGTGCGCATTGGGCACCGGGGTTTTCAGACTCCACGTATGACGCCATCGCTGCCAGACCGGCGGCGTTAGCAGCGTCTGCCGTCAACGCGAAGTAGCGCGGAAAGCTACGGTCCGGGAGCCACCGGCCGGCGATACTGCTCGATTGCTGCTGGACTCGGGGCGTCTCCTCGGGGCTGAGATCCCAGGAGCTCAATACCGTCCCGTCCTGCTTCTCCAGCGAAATCAGGTTCATGTAATGGCGGGCCGGATTTCTCGCGGGATGCGCCTGCACGATGATCTGATCCCCCGGCGCCAGTGAGTCATGGGACCAGCCCAGGCGACGTAGTTCCGTCATCCAGTCCGATTCGATCTCCCACGCAGTGATGTTGCCTGCGTCGTCCACCGAGTCCATGTAGATATAGACATGGGGATTGCGAAAGTCGAAGCGGGTAACCGTACCGCGAACCGATACGACGGCATCGCCGTCGAACGCGGCGGGACTGTGGTGACCCAAGCTGGGATAGGTCAGGGCGAGTGTCGCCGCTAGCAACAAGCCGCTGACGACGTGCGTCACGTTCCGCATGGCAACCCCCTCCGATCGATACATCGGCAATATAACCTGCCCAGTGCGCGATTCAAGGCCGAGCTCGACCAGATTGGAGGCGACCTATCGTTGCCGATTCCAGCATCGGCCTGCGGACGCTCCGGCTGCTCCAACCTCGCCGAACATTGGGCCGGAGGCGAACCGGCGTTGGCTGCTATGGCAGGCCGAATGCGAGCAGCACGTTGCCTGGCGTGCCGTTGCCGAGGCCGACATACCCCGAGCCGACGAATAGCATGCCGCCGGCGACGGTAGGACCCGGCGCCCCCATGGACCCGCCACGAGCCGGTACGTCGTTCACCGTGTCGAATGTCTGCAGCATGTCGAATTGCCAGATGACCCGGCCGTTGTCGGTGTCGTGTGCCGTCAGCGCGCCACCCTGCCAGCCCACGAACACTGCGCCCGGAACTGCCGTGACTGCTGCCGTGATGCCACGGGCGGATTCGGGCAGCGGTTTGACCTGCCATCGGCGCAACCCGGTCACAGGATCCAGGGCCGCAAGCGTGCCGTTGTCGAGTCCGAAGTAAGCCGTGCGCTCGTCAGCTGCGCCACCGAACAGGATCTCGGCCTCGCCTGGCGTTTCGACGAGCTCCGCTCTCCAGAGCCGTGCGCCGTTGTGGTCGGGATCATGCGCGAACACGAAGCCGCTCTTCTGCCCGGCAAGGAGCGCGCGCCGGCCGTTCGGGAGCGGCTGAAGGATCGGTGACGTGCCGAAGTCGAAATCCGGGCCGAGCGGATCCGGACAGTTTTCTGTGGGGTTTTGTCCGCATGCGACAAGCCAGGCGTCGTCCTCCCAGTCCTGTACCGACCAGAGTATTTCGCCGGTGTCCATATGGATGGCCATCACGGCATCGGTGTTCGGGTGTGCCGGGTGCGCGTACGCGTCACCGGTAGCGACGTAGACCGCGCGGTTGCGAGGATCGACCGTCGGTGCGTGCCAGATGGCTGCACCGGAGCCGTTCCACAGTTGCGTGCCACGCGTGTTCTTGCGCGTGGGCTGCGGCTCTTCAGGTATGGCAAACGTTTTCCAGACCTGCTGCCCGGTGGCGGCGTCGAGCGCGACGATGCTGCCGCGGAAAGTACAGCACGGATAATTGAGGCTGCCACCGGCTGCCTCTTCCCGTGAGGATACGGGCACGTAGAGCCGTCCTTCGTAAAGCGTCGGGCTTCCAGTGACGACGGCCAGTGGGTGCGAATCGACAGTCGTCTTCCACAACATCTCGCCAGTTCCAGCGTCTACTGCGTAGACGTTGGCACGAAGGTCCCCGAAGTGAGCGACATAGCGGTTCGCAGAGCCCGTGAGCGGGCCAATATTGACCGCGTTGCGCACGCCACTCTCGGCGAGGAACGACCAGTGCACGCAGCCGGTCACCGTATCCAGTGAGTAGACGTAGCCGGTGTCGACGCCGACGAACAGACGGTTGCCCACGACGGTCGGCTGACCATACACGGACGATACACCCGGAAAGCCAAACGCCCATTTGAGCGCGAGCCTCGGAATGTCGGCCGCGGAGAATCCGGGATCGGGCTGGAATCGTGCGTTCGTCGGATCTGGACCCCAGCCGTTCCACGCCGGCCCCGCTGCCGGGTCGCCGAGCGGCGTCGGCATCGTGCAGCGGTTTGGCATGTTGCGGGCGTCACCGGCCTCGAGCGGTCCGAGCTTGCGTCCGCTGATGAACTCGGCCATCGCGAGCTTGTAGTCCTCGGAAAGCCCTTCGGCATGAACCCGCATGGCGCCTGTTGTCATGGCCCGCAGTATCGTCTCCGGTGCCATCTGCTGCAGGGTGGCCTGGGACGGCGCACCCTCAGCGCCCGCCGCCGCGCTCTGATCTGCGCTGCTGTGACAGATGGCGCAGCGTTCGTCGATGGCTCGAATGACGCGCGACGCCGTCTGCGCGCCGGCGGTGTCGACGAAGAACACGAGCGATAGCAGCGCGAACGCTCTGGCACGGATCCGATTCGCGTGTGCGAGATTCCCGGTGGGTTTTCGTGCGCTGTAATGGACCTGCATCGGTTCTGGCCTTGGCCTAGAAGTGGTGCCCGCGAGCCTAGAAGGAAGCGGTACAGCCAGTCAACAATCCTGACCGGGTCTCGCCGGATCTGCTCGGCATGCGGCCTCAGAACGCCGGCCGTTCCGTCGACGAGGATTCTCCGTCGACTCGACGACCGAGTGAGGTAGAATCCAAAAGACATGAAACTGGAGGGGGATCATGGGACTCGTTATCGTCTCGCGCGTGGTTACGGTGCGGCACACGATCGTGGCCCTGGTAAGACGCGGTTTTCTCGGCACGGCCTGCGCCGGCGCGCTTCTGGCTGGTATTCTGCAAGGCTGCACGCGGTCTGACGCTCACCCGGACCTGTCGGGCATGTGGAGCACGACCACGACCGCTGTCGAAAACCCGGGTTGGACTGTTGCGGAGCTGTTCGCTTGCAACTGTACGCCGGATACCTACGAGTACATCGACGAGATGCTACTCCCGCAAAACGACCACTTATCGGCGGCGGAGATTCGGCGGGCCGTTCTCGATCATAATGAACGCGCTATCGCGGCGCTCATGACCGAAGGCGGTAGAGAATACGCGGCCGCTTACGATCTCGCCGATGACCCGGCCATTCAGTGTGAGTATTTCGGCGTCTTTCGAAGCATGCTGCACAATGACCCCATTCTGATCGAGCAAAGTGACGACCGCGTAGTGATTCGGGGTGAGGACATGTCATCGGATCGCGTCATTTTCATGGACGGTCGCGGCCATCCTGACGACGAGCCGCTGAGCTCACTCGGTCATTCGATTGGTTGGTACGAGGGATCTGCGCTGGTTGTGGAAACCGTGAATGTGGCTGCCAACCTTGCCGAAGACAATCTGGCTATTCACAACGCCGACAACGCAAGAAGTATAGAGCGCTACACGCTCAGCGACGACGGGCTGCGACTGCGCACCCAACTTACTCTAATTGATCCGGTCAATTTCCGAGAGCCTCTGGTTCTCGAAAATATCAGACTCCGGACCCCCGACGTGGCACTGGAGGACGCTCCTTGCGAGTCGATCTCCGGGCAGCGCTGATACGAGGAAAGAACCATGATGACCAGTAAAAGCCTTACGATTCTCTGTTGTGCGGCGTTGGCTTCAGCAGCCGCTTTCGCCCACCATAACCCGGCCGCACATTACATCGTCGATGAGCGCGTGGAAATCGATGGTGTCGTGACCGAGTTTCGGCCCGTCAATCCGCACTCGCGCATCTATTTTGACGTGACGAATGAGCGCGGCGAAATCGAGCAATGGATGGCCGAGGGTGACAGCATCATCAACCTTCGAAGAGCAGGCTGGGCTATCGATGAGTTCAAGCCCGGAGATCGGATCCACATACTAGGCCGCCCGTCGCGAGACGGATCGCGCTTGGTCGAGTGGACCTTCATTACGCGTCCAGACGGCAGTGAAGTGGGCGGTGGCAACGGGCAGGTCGGCGAGCGGCTCAGGATCATGGAGGCGCGTCTCAGCGAGTACCGTCGGCAGCGCGGGCAGTAGACGGCCGCAGTTGAGTCGTCTGTAGGAGCCCGTTAGAAGGCTCATCGATCTCGTTGCCGTGCGCACACCGCCAGCGCTGGGGCCCCGAACCAGAGTGCTTCACGGAGCCAAGCGCCGCTCGATAGACTGCCGTAGTGCGCCGAGCCTGTGCGCCCGGAATAGGGTCCGTTCCGGCGACGGCAACGGACCCGTCCGTATTCGAGGAATTTGCCGCCAAAGCAGGCGAGTAATCCGGTAAGATGCGCGCCTCCGCCGGAGGATTTCCTATGACCAGCACACAGCCCCAGCCCGTCGATCCCGGCGGCCTGCTCGAATTCTCGGTCGTTTTCACCGACCGCTCGTTGAATCACATGTCGCAATCCTTTCAGGGCGTCATGCGCGATTTGTCGGCAACGCTGAAAAAGGTCTACGGCGCTCATTCTTGCGTCGTCGTGCCGGGTGGCGGCACGTACGGCATGGAAGCCGTTGCACGCCAGTTTGCGTCCGACAAGCGAGCTCTCGTGCTGCGCAATGGCTGGTTCAGCTATCGTTGGACGCAGATCTTCGAATTCGGAGACATCCCGGCTGAGACGAGCGTGCTCAAGGCGCGCCGCACGAGCGAGGCAGAACGCTCGCCATTTGCGCCGGCGCCGATCGAGGAGGTCGAAGCGCACATTCGCGACTGGCGGCCCGACCTCGTGTTCGCTCCGCATGTCGAGACGGCTTCTGGAATCCTGTTGCCCGACGACTATGTGCGCCGAGCCGCTGCGGCTGTTCACGAAGTCGGGGGGCTCTTCGTGCTCGACTGCGTCGCCTCGGGCACGCTGTGGGTCGACATGCGCGATGTCGGAGTCGATGTGCTCATCACGGCGCCGCAGAAGGGTTGGTCCGGTACGCCGTGCGCCGGGTTGGTCATGCTCAGCGAACGCGCACGTAAACAAATTGAGCAAACGACCAGTTCGAGCTTTGCGATGGATTTGCGAAAATGGCTCGAGATCATGGAGGCTTACGAGGCCGGTGGCCATGCCTATCACGCGACGCTGCCGACGGACGGACTCCGGCGTTTACGAGACGTCATGGCCGAGACCGAGGCGGTCGGTTTCGAGAAGCTGCGTGCGGCCCAGATCGAGCTTGGCCGACGCGTTCGCGAGCTGCTCATCGAACGGGATCTTCCAAGTGTCGCCGCACCAGGGTTCGAGTCCCCGAGTGTCGTCGTCTCCTACACGTCTAATTCCGACATCGTTGCGCGCTTCGCCCAGGCCGGCGCGCAGGTGGCCGCCGGCGTGCCGCTCATGTGCGATGAGCCCGACGACTACAGCGCTTTTCGAATTGGGCTCTTCGGCCTGGATAAGCTCAACGATATCGATGGCACGGTCGCCCGGCTCGAAGGCGCGCTGGACCGGGCTATCGCCGACAAGAGCTAGCGGACGACGGTCTTTGTCCGCCCGGCGCCTACCGCCGGACGCGAACCGAGTTAGTGCGCCGGTATGCTGGTCCCGCTAGTGAGCCGGTGCTCCGGGCGGGGCCGGGGGCGCGATGTTCACGAAAGCGGTCGTCACTTCGGGCACCGCCCAACGTATCCTGCCACGCAAGTCGTTTTCCGCAGTTCCGGCCTGCGACAGCGTAAGGGTGAACGTCTCGTGATACTGGGCTGCCATGCGTGGGACTTTCCAGACAGCGACGTCTGCATTGCCCTCCGCATCGCGGCTGATGCCTTGGTAGCCGGCACCGCTCGCAGCCACGACAGAAGCACCGCTCGGCACGACGAGCGTCACTGTCACATCTTCGGCCGTCAGGCCGATGCCCTCGATTCCCGAGTTGTCGACAGTCAAGGTATAAACGACGCCATCGGACGACGGCACGCCGGCGCTGAGCTGTCCACGCAACCGGGGCCGAAATCCGAGGTCGGTGATATACGTCCACATGTCCCGCAACATCGACTCTGGAACGCGAGACGGGGAGAAACTGCCCATCGCCAGGCGTTCGAAAGGCGGCTCGCCGAGGCTGGCACGCGTCGGCGGATAGGCGGCCGTATGTGCGTAGACAATCCCAATGAACCACTCGAAAGTCGCATTGGTTGCGCCCATCACGGCGCGACCGTTGTTGAACAGCGGATGGTGGCATTGGGTGCACCCGGTCGTCGTCGCAGCGGCCAACCCGCGCGAGGCCCCTGCCGGCACCTCGCGCCTCCACGGCGCCGGCTCGTCGACGCCGGGCAGGGTGTCGAAGTACGCAATCAGATCAGTCAACTCCGCGTCGCTGATCTGCGACTCCGCGAAGGCGGGCATGATTCCCCACGGTTTGCGAACGGCATGGATGAATTGCGCACGAGTCAGGTCTCGACCCGCGAGGTCCGGCCCGAAGCCGCCTTCGCCGTTGTCGCCGTGACAGTCCCGGCACTCGACGTGCTCGGTCTCCAACCAAAGGATCTTTCCGTTCTCGGAATCACCGACGGGCTGCGACGCGACTCGCTGAGAGATCGCAAACAGCAACAGGACTACGATAAGGCAGCGCATCGTCATGGCGGAAGAATCCCCCGTCGCCAGTCGCGTTCAGGAACCGCCGGTACGTTAGCACCAGATCCGATCCTTCGTAAAGCCGGGAAAAACGCGAGCAGATGCGTCGGCAGTCTCTCGGGGTGTCGGGTACTCCCAATGAGCCAGAACCCATCGAACGGGATCGTAACAATGCACGAGACAGGAACTGCTCGATATCGAGAAATTGGGAATGTGCTGACAGTTCTTTGTAGACAGCGTGGAATGTGGCTCGTATAGTTTCTACGACCGATGGAAGGACACTGAATAGTTCTATGCCCACGCGCAGTGATGGTATCGGTCGATGGGCCAGCATGCTCTACGACGCCGGTGCCAAGTTCGTCTCGCAGGTCCCGACAGGTACACGCTACGCTGCGTTCACGGCGCAGTTAATGTCGCAGAGTTTCAAGAGACCAGTGAGGCAGCGCGAAGCTCAAACTCGAAGAGGAGTGCTTAGATCATGAAACAGCATTTTCTGACGGCATCTATTGTCGTGTTGGCCGGTCTGGCTTTTCCGGCCACGGCCCACCACTCGTTCAACGTCTTCTTCGACATGTCCCGCACCATCGAGATCGAGGGTGTGGTGACATCCTTCAGGCTAGTCAATCCGCATGCCGAAATGCTGGTCGACGTGCCGGATGCCGAGGGGAACCCGGTGACCTGGCGTATCACGGCCAGAACGGGGCCGGCCGAGGCGAGGCGCGAGGGATGGGTACCCGAGGACTTCGTTGGCCAGCAGGTCACGGTCGAAGGCAATCCGACGCGCAGAGAAGGTGGTACGGCCATGTCTGCGGGCGTGGTCACGTTCATGGACGACGGCAGGGTTGTGTGCCTTGGCGGCTGCCCAGGTGGTCCTGAGATCCGGTAGTGCGCGAGTCCCGGAGAGTCCGGCAAGGGGAGAGCATGATGGAACGTACTCGACGCGCAACAGTTTCCGCGCTTGTGGCGCTCGTGACGGTCAGCATGGCGGCAGGCCTGTCGGCTCAGACCGACGATGAGATGGAAAAGACCCTTCCGTTCCTGGGAGGCTGGGACTCGGACGTCTCCAGTCCCGACGGTCAGGATAGGGGCAACTGCGGTGGGCACTTGGGAGATTACGGCGAGGATCTCGTGAACTGTTCGATCCCGGCGAGCCGACTTCCCCTGAACTCACGCGCACAAGCGTGGCTGGCTTACAGGGATCAGCTCCAGTCGACGACCCAGGCCGACTGTGCTCAGATCGGATTTCCTGCGATCTTAAGCGAGCCTTTCTTCATTTCCGGGCGCCCAGGACGGCTGCTCATGGAGCATCCCAGCAACCCGTGGCACATTTCGCGCACCGTTTGGATGAACGGCACGGGCCCTCAGCCGTTGCCGGGAGAGCTCTTTCAGCATGGTATCTCGCGCGGGCACTTCGACGGCGACGATTTAGTGATCGTGAGCGACCATTTCACGTTCGATCCGGACGGCATGGACGACCACCTACGCATGGCGACTTCCGTGCGCAAGAAGATAACCGAGCGCTATTCTCTGATCGACGATGAGCATCTGAGGCTCATCATCACGCTGGAAGACCCGACCTTCCTCACGAGACCGTATACCTGGGCGTTCGTGTTCGCCAAGACCGGGGACGCCGGCCCTCGCCAACGGTGGGTGAACTGCGATGCCGAATCGGCGCGGCGCGAGCAGCAATTCGCGTATCCCGGAGACAAGTACCCCGACGGGCGGCAGTGATAAGGAGAGACGCTGATGATGCGCTACTTGGTGCCATTTTGTAGTGCTGCTCTTGCGGCCGGCTCGTTGGTCGCGGGCGTGAACGCCCAGCCCACCGCGGTGAGCCGGCATCTGGATGCCGCGCGGGCTGCTGTTGCGCCGTCGGTCGCCAATCCGGACAGGCCGTACGAGCGGTTCGACGCCCTGTTCGATCAGGTGTGTAGAGAACCGACGCTGCCAGACGCGATGCGCACGCATGATCGCTCGGCCATCGTGCCGCGCGCGGAGTGGTACACGTACCCGGTAGACATCTTCGACAATCTCACTTTCATCGGAACCAAGTCGGCCGGCATCTGGGCCGTGAGCTCGCCCGAAGGCATTATCGTCATCGACGCCGGCTTCCACTACGCCAGCGAGGAGCTGGTGCTCGGCTTGCTGAATTTCGGACTCGATCCGAACGACATCAAGTACATCATCGTGACTCATGCCCATGATGATCGTTACTGGGGCGCCAGGGCCCTGCAGGATAGGTATCCAGACGCGCGCGTGGCCATGTCCGCCGCCGACTGGGACGTCGTGGCGCAGGACAGCTCGCCAGCGGAGTTCAAGCCCCGCAGGGACATGGTCGTTACCGATGGTCAGGAAATCACGCTCGGCGACGTGACCGTAACGCTCTACATCACGCCAGGTCACACGCCGGGGACGGTGTCGGTGATCATCGACGGGCTCACAAACGAGCGGAGCGTGGCGGCGGACGACGAGCAGCACGTCGCCGCCATTTGGGGTGGCACGGATCCGAGCATCGGCCGTTATGGCGTGCGGTATTACCCGGACGGGGAGACGATGATGAGAACGCACATCGAGTCACTCGAGCGCTTCATCACTCTTGGAAGAAGAGCCGGCGTCGATGTGATCCTGTCGCCGACGTTGAGTCACGGCAATATGGTCGAGAAGATGCGGTACTGGAGAATGGCGAATCCCGATCACTCGCGCGGCGCCGATATTGGCAACCAGCTCGCAGACGAGCCGCATCCGTTCGTCAGCAGGGAGGCGGTCTCCCGCTACAACGAGATTCTCCTTGAATGCTACGAAGCGCAGTTGGCGTGGAGAACGGGCTCGTAGTCTGCAATCGGGTCGATGCAAGGACAGCTCGATATGCACGGACTCTGCGGAGCTGATCGCGTTCATTTCGATTCGAACACAGCGCAGTGGCTGGGCGAATCGGGTGCATGAGCTTTCGCGAGCGCTGGATTTTCTCAGTGATTTATGTATTCTCGAATCAACTAATCTAATTAAATAGCTTGACGAATAATGACCTTGGGGGGTTGCGGGGGCTTTGGGATAGCGCGACGTCGAACCCGACATCGACGCGCCGGGTCACCTATTCAAGCCGACACTGATCATATCCATGTCCGCAATTAGCTGCGGCTGGTTCGCCAGTACGAAATTCATAGACGAATAGCTTGGGGGTAGAACATGCGAACGACAACGAAGATCGGCTTCTCCGTTCTGATGGGGTCGACACTTCTGGCCGGATATCACACGGCTATGGCACAGGTGCTCGAGGAAGTCATCGTGACCGCGCAACGACGGGAGCAGTCTCTGCAGGAGGTTCCGGTATCCGTTGAGGCTTTCTCGGGAGTGGAGATCCAAAGGCAAGGTTATCGGGACCTCAAAGAGCTCGGGACGTTTTCTCCATCCGTCTACATCCAGGATTCTCACCCGACGGAGCAGGACCAATCGATTCGCGGATTCGGCACGTTCGGCAGAAACTTGACGCTCGAACAGGCCGTGCCGATTTTCGTGGACGGCATCCATTTCGGGCGTCCTGCGCAGGTCAAGCTCGCGTTTCTGGATCCGGAGCGCGTCGAGGTGCTCAAAGGGCCGCAGCCCGTCTTTTTCGGCCAGAATGCGACGGCCGGCGCCTTCAACATCGTCAGTGCCGGACCGACGCCCGACTGGGAAGGCTACTTGGATATCGAGGCCGGTAACTTCGAGTACTCGAGGATTCGCGGTGCCTACGGCGGTCCGCTGACGGACCGACTCGGTATTCGCGTGGCTGGTACGTATGAAGACGGCGACGGCTTCATCGACGACGTCGTTAATGGCGGCTTGGCCGGCGCGTACGAGAATATCGGCGGACGCGTCATCTTGGAGTTCGAAGCCAACGACCGGCTCACGCTCACGGGCAAGGTCGAGTACTCGAAGATCACGCGCGACTCCGGCGCGCCCGTGCATTGCCTCACGGATGGGCCGTTGATCTGGGAGCGCGGTGACGAGGGCATACCGGCGCCACCCGGCGCGCAGGGCGAAGTCGGTTTCGCGATCTGGGATGGACCGCCCAACGGCGTCGGCTGGCCGGACGGTGGGTTCCCGAACGGTTTCGGGCTGCCGACAAACTGCGGCGACGACATCGGCAATCAGGGCGCTCGGCAAGGCGGAACTGCGTTCGCGCCACCCGACAATGTGCGTGACGAGGACCATGAGTACGGGCTCCTCGACATTCGCGCCGCCGCTCAAGAGTGGTTCGCAAGAACCACCAAGGGTGGCAGTATCGATGACCTCGCCGAGACGCTCGAATCGCCGAACGCCTACTTCGAGCTCGACTACCAGATGGAGAACGACATCCAGGTGACGTGGCTCACGGGCTATAGCGCCATGGACCGTGTCAACGTCACGGGTGATACGGCTCCGTTTGTGATTTCGCCGCGGGAGCGATCCGAGGATTTCACGCAGTACAGCTCGGAGCTGCGTTTCACGTCCGGGCCCGGTCGCGTCGAGTGGATGACGGGCTTGTTCTGGCAGGATACGGACCTCAATATCGCGGCGAACAATCCGAGAGCGAACATCGTGCGCGGGATGCGTTTTAACGACGCCAGGGAGACGCAGGAGTGGAAGTCGGTCTTTGGAACCCTGACGTTCAACTTCAACGACAGGGCATCAGTAGATGTCGGCGGGCGCTGGACGGATCTCGATAAGTTCGGTTGGATCTCTCAGGTCTCCGGGACGTGGATCTACGATGTGAATCCCTGCGATCCGCGTGATCCGGCCACGATAGTGGGGGGCGTTCCGGGTACCGGCAACAACGATCCGGCGAGCTGCGCGCTGCATCCCGCTGCCGTTCAGCTCACGGCCGCCGACGCCGAGTTCTTGCTGCCCGGCGCCGATACGAACAACCTCTGGCACATCCCCTACCGCAGTAGTGGAATGTCGGGAGGCCGATATGCGCCGTCGTCCTGGATCGGCGACCGGGCCCAGGCCGTCGGCATGACGATCCCCTTGGACCACGAAGGCTCGATTGAAGGGCGCGCGCTCGGGCGCCACGGCGGGCCGTTTTCGCCCGAGAACGGCGGCAACTTCTCGCAACAGGAATTCATGCCTCAGGTCACATTTCGCTACCGACCCAACGATGACCATTCGTTGTTCTTTCGTTATGCCGAGTCGTTCAAGGCAGGCGGTTTCGATACCGGTGTGCAGTCGCTGCCGGCCGACGTCGACGAGTTGCGATTCGAGCCCGAGTCCGGTGACTCGATCGAATTCGGCTCGAAGGGCAACCTCTGGGACGGGCGGGCGCGTTACGACGTGACCGTGTTCCAGACGACGTTCCAGGACTTCCAGGTGCAAAGCGCGACGGGGCTACTCGAGAACCCTTTCATCGCGATCAACGCCGGTGAGCAGCAGGTAACTGGCCTCGAGATGGGCCTGACCACCGCAGTCTCCAACAACTTGACCTTGAGCCTCGCCGCCGCGCTCATGGATGGCGAGTTCACGTTCTTCCCGGATTCAGGCTGCAATCAGCCTGAGCTCAGGGATGCTGCGAACGGCCCGTGCCGGACGCTGGCCGAGGCCATCGCGCTCGGCAATCCGGATCTGGAAGGCACGATCGACCGCTCGGGTACGAAATCGCCGAAGACGCCGGATTGGAAATTCGTGTATGGCATCGATTGGGTGACCCCGATCTTCGACGGCTATGTCTTGTCTCTGAATGCGAAAGGCTACTTCTCGGATGGCTTCCTGACCGATACGAGCGGCTTCGACCCGGTCATCAGCATGGATGAGCACGAGGATCTGAATCTGACGGTTGGCATCGGGCCGGCGAACGGTCCGTGGGAGGTTGCCATTTACGGTCGCAATCTGCTGGAGCCGAAGGTCACCTATCATCCGATAGACGATGTGCAGGACGATGGGCTGATCACCGAGTACCTGTCGCGCAACAGCTTCGCGACGTACGGTCTGAAGTTCCGCTACGACTTCGGCCTCTGAGTAGCCGCGTCGTGAGGCCAACGGCAGTTTCGGCAACGGCGGCGCGGGCTTACCTCGCGCCGCCGGCCGCGCCGAAGTGACGCATGCCGTGCTGACATTCTTCGAGAGACACGCCGAGTCCGGCCACCTGATACTGCGTGTCGGACTGGGATTCACGTCGCTCTTTCTGCGTGGTATCTGGCAACTCGCTGGCGGGCCGGAACGCTGGGAGCAGATGGGAGGCGCGATGGCGTATTTCGGCATCACGTTCGCGCCGGTCTTCTGGGGGCTCTTGGCGTCCCTGGCCGAGGCCGTGGGCGGGCTCTGCCTGATGATCGGTCTGTTCGTCCGTCCCGCCGCCGCGATTCTGATCGTCACGATGTTCGTGATCTGTGTCTACCATCTCAACAACAGCGGAACGCTGTTGATGGCCAGAGCGCACGCGGTGGAGCTCGGCATCGGCTATATGGCGCTGCTGTTCATGGGCGCCGGGAAGTACAGCCTCGATCGAAAGTTCGGGCTCGGTTCCTGAATCGCAACGCGTCCCGGAAATGCCAAGTAGTGCGTTGTAGGTCGTCATGAGGATACGCTGGCTCATCCTTTTTCTTGCATTCGGCGGCGCCATTGCCGCGGTCCCGGGGCAGTCGCACGGGCAGACGCCAGGAGCGGCCAGGGTTCAGAGCCCACGGCTCAAGTTGACGATTCCGAGCTTCAGTGATGCCGGACCGATTCCCTTGCAGTTCTCCTGTTACGCCGAGGGCGGCACGGCAATATCACCGCCGCTGCGATGGGAGCATGTGCCCGAAGGGACCGAGAGCTTCGTGCTGATGCTCACCGGTCCGGAGAACCACCGCCGTAGGAGTCACACCGTCGCGTTCTTCTGGGGTCGCTGGAATATTCCAGCCGACGCCAGGCAGCTCGCCCAAGGCCAGCCGCTCGTTCTGGAACTGCCGGACGGCAGTTACCATATGGAAAGCGACGACGGGTTTATGGGGTATGACCCTCCGTGCGCACCGCCGGGCGCAGGACCGATTCATTACCAGTTCAAGCTATACGCGCTCGACCAGATGCTATCCCTCCCCGCGGATGCGCCTCGCGAAGCCGTCTTCGAAGCGATGGACGGCCACATCCTTCGCGCCAGCGTGTACTACGGCGTGCTGGAGCGCTTACCGCAGCAGTGACCGACGCCTGCGGTAGAATCGGGTTCGTACGAGCCGTGCGCTCATCCCTAAAAGCAACGGCGCCAGGCTGATTACGCCGAAACGCAGAATCGCCGGATCCAGGAGGAGACAACATGTCATTCCATAGTAGAGCATCTCTGAGGCTGACGAGTCTCATCGCTGTGGGCGTGCTGATCAGCACCTCCTCGCTCGCGCAGGGCGGTGGTCAGCAAGGCGCGTCGCCGCCAGCCAGTTTTACTGCTACGGCTATTCCCGGTGTCGTCGCTGCCGGAACGAGAATCGAGCTCGTCGCAGGCGACCTCGGACGAACCGAAGGTCCCGTCGCGATGCCGGACGGCAGCATGCTCGTGAGCAGCCGCAACAGCATCCTCAAAGCTGACCTGTCCGATAACATCTCGACGTTCATCGAGGATTCGAACCAGACCAACGCCATGGGATGGGATCAACGAGGGCGTCTCATTTCCGTGCAACGCGCGCGAGGCAATGAAAAGGTCGGGGTGCTGTATCCCCCCGACCAGGTCACGACACTTGCGGACGGTTTCCAGGGGCAGCCATTCAATTCGCTGAATGACTTGGCGCTGGATGCGCGTGGGGGTGTCTACTTCACGGATACGCAGGGGATTTACTATCTGCCTCCAGGTGGAAGCGTCACGAGGATCATCGATGAGGTTCCCAGACCGAACGGCGTGATCCTGAGTCCCGATGAAACAACCCTCTACGTCCACAACAAGGATGGTGTGTATATGCTGGCATTCGATGTGGCACCGGATGGAACGATTTCCAACCGCCGCAACTTCGCCAGGTACAAGAGCGTCCGGATTCCCGGACACGATGACCCGTCGTGGGATGAAGACAACGGCGCCGACGGCATGGCGGTCGATAGCGAAGGACGCGTGTACGCGGCGACGAATTCCGGCGTGGAAGTCTTCAGTCCGGATGGGGAACTGCTCGGCGTCATACCCGTCCAATGGGGTGCCGAGAGCAACAGAATCCGAAAGCCGCAAAACGTCGCTTTTGGCGGACCGGATCGAAGGACTCTCTACATGGTGGGCGCAGGTACGATCTACAAGGTCCGGACGCTGTCCCAGGGGCCGCAGCGCCCCACCAAGTAGGAGTCCGACCTTAGGTAGGGAATGGGTATACTGAAGCAAGCCAGACAGGCTATCGATTTAGGTGGCGGGCGCAGCCGAATGCGGCGATTTGAGTGGCCCGCATCGCCGCGATGGATTTGGTGACATAACGGAGACATGACATGAAAGGGTATCTACTCGTCGCAGGCGTGTTGAGCCTTGGGTTACTGACGGCGCTGGGTTCGCCGACGTTCGCACATCACAGCAATGCGGCTTATGCGGACGAGTTCACCGAGTTCACGCAGGCCACGGTCACGAGATTCGCATGGGCAAATCCGCACTCGCTGATCTTTTTCGACGCGACGGATGCTGAGGGCAACGTCGTCAACTGGGTCGTTGAGACTGCAGCTCCGCAGGCGCTGCGGCTGATTGGTTGGACCAAGACGTCGCTCATGCCCGGCGACGTCATCACCATTCGGGCGTACCTCGCCAGGAACGGCAACCCTGCCGGGCGGCTGAACAAGATCACCTTTGCCGACGGCACGGAGTTGCACGACACGCAGCTCGGCGGGGACGAGGGGGGAAAGACTCGGTACGATCCCCATGGCTTTAGGAATTAAAGCACTATGAAAATACCTTTCATCTTCATCTCGGTCGTCCTAGTGATGAGCCTCACCGCTATGGAGGGTCGCGCTCAGGACCTCCATGCTGCTCAGGACATCAATCCCGACGATTACATTCGCGAGGGCGTGCCCAGGATGCCGAATCCACCTGGAGCGGCACCCACGCGGGATCTCTCAGGCGTGTGGGTCGGACCGCAAGACCGAGAGATGGGTCCGATGCCGCCGATGACGCCGGCCGGCGAGGCGCTGTTCGAGACGCGGCTCTCCTATCGATCTGCGGCCAGCAGCGAGAACCTCGGTGTCGCGAACGATCCGTTCATCACCTGCGATCCCCTCGGGTTTCCTCGCAATCTGCTGGCCCATGCCGTCAGCAGCCGCGGACGCTTCATCGTCGGGTCCGCGCCCGACCGCATCCTCATCGCGTATGAGCAGCAGCGAATCTGGCGTGAGATATGGCTCGACGGACGGACGCTTCCAGAAGAAGTGGATGTGCGGGGTGCGCCCGAATCGAGGTATTACGGCTATTCGGTTGGTCGCTGGGAAGGCGAGCATACGCTGGTCATCGAGACGACAGGCCTGGATGAGCGACCCTGGCTCGATGAAGTCGGTCATCCGCGCAGTTCCGCGGCACGCATCGAGGAGCGGTACACGCGTCTCGACGAGCACAACATGCAGCTGACGGTCACGATCGACGATCCGAAGTTTTACACGAGGCCAT
Source organism: Gammaproteobacteria bacterium (assembly GCA_029864465.1). Classification (GTDB taxonomy): domain Bacteria; phylum Pseudomonadota; class Gammaproteobacteria; order Steroidobacterales; family Rariloculaceae; genus JAHEEM01. The sequence goes on from JAOTTJ010000021.1 coordinate 17,644, forward strand.
GGACCTGGATGCAGGCGAACTTCTATTGGGTGCAGGGCCAGGAGTTCCACGAGACGTTCTGTATCCCGTCAGAGGGGATCCAGTACCGTGATTCTCTCGCCAACCCATCGGGGATCCAGACCGTAATCCAGTAGCTGGCCGCGGCGTGACCGAAGGCTCAGGTGCGCATGAGTTTTTGCCAATTCGAATGCAAGGAACAGATAGGGAGCAAAAGATGCGAGTAACGTGCACGGGCATCATCGCAGGCGTAGCGGGCCTGCTGTTGCTGCCGGCGCTGGCTGGGGCGCAAAGCGACGCGCCACGATCGCCGTGGAAGTATTATCCGGAGGAGGCGAGGGCCAACGAAGGGCCTGGCGGGCCTGCGCCCGTGCGTGATCTTACCGGCACATGGCTCGGAGAGTCGTCCGGCGGGGGTGTTCCGAGGCTCGTCCGCCCCGAGAGTCCGCCACCGCTGACGCCACTGGGCCAGCAGGTGTTCGAGCAGAGAATAGTCGAAGGCCCGGGTGTCTCCGTTGCCGATACGAACGATCCGCATTATCGATACTGCGATCCGTTCGGGTTTCCCCGCAACATGAACGACCAGATTCGTTCGATGACGATTGCGACGATTCCGGACCGAACCTTCGTCTTGCTCAAATTCATGAACATCTGGCGTGAGATCTGGACGGATGGGCGGGATCTACCGACCCGGTTCACTGGCAGGGGGGCCGACGTCCATGATCCGACGTACAACGGCTACTCGGTAGGTTACTGGGAGGACGACTACACGTTCGTCGTGCAGACGACCGGGATGGCGGCGGACACGACCTGGGCTACCGAGCAGGGCTATCCCCACAGCGTCGATGCGGTCGTGACGGAGCGCTTTCACCGGTCCAGCAAGAACGATTTGACGGTGACGACGACCATGGTCGACCCGAGGCTCTACACGAGACCGGTCCAGATGGGAGAAGTGTATTTCCGGTGGTCGCCGCGCCAGACGTTCTTTGATTTTTCCTGCGTACCCTCGACGGTGCAGCAGTACTTGGAAGAGATGGCCGATCCCGCCGGGACCGGAGCGGCGCCTTAAGCGCGATACGGGGTCGCCAGCGGCAATGATTTCTGGAGGTGGACGATGAAAACGAAGATCAAGGTGATGGTATTCCTGCTCGGCGGACTCGCCGCGATCGCGAGCCCGTCGATCGCGCATCATAGTGCGTCGGCGTTCGACATGAGCGCGCCGGTCGTGCTTGAGGGTGCCGTCGTGACCGAGTTCCTATGGATCAATCCCCACCCGCTCATCAAGGCGGACTACACGGACGAACAGGGTAATACCCGAAACTGGACGATGGAGATGGGCAGTACCGTGTCCGCTCAGCTCGTCGGCTGGACCAGAACGGCGCTGCTGCCCGGCGATGTCGTCACGCTGTACGTCTGGGCCGCCAAGTCGGGCGCACCGGTTGGACGCTTCAACAAGGTCGAGTTCGACGACGGAACTGTCTTGCGTGATTCCCAGCGTGGCGCCGACGATGGCGGGCGGTCCGATCAGGGCTTGCGCCAGTAACCTACACGGGGCGGCTTCGCAGCCGCCGCGACGCCTGCCAATTCGTGTACCTGGTACGAGCAACTGTCGCAGAGTTCGGGCGGATTTCGAGCGCGGCAATCGCGACGCTCGAGCCGTTGCGATGCGGCTACATTCCCAGTGCCAAGGCGAGCGCGCCGGCGACAGCAGCCCCCGCACAGGGTGCAACGACGGGAATCCAAGCGTAACCCCAGCCCGACGGACCTTTGCCCTGAATCGGTAGCACGGCATGCGCAATTCGCGGTCCGAGGTCGCGCGCAGGGTTGATCGCATAGCCGGTCGTACCACCAAGGCTGAGCCCGATCGTCCATACGAGCAGTCCGACGAGGAATGGGCCGATGCCCGGAGCGAGCCCGTCGGCTGCAATGTTGCCCGAATTGATAGCGGCGACGATGAACATGAGCATGAACGTGCCGATGAACTCGCTGCCGAAATTAGCCGGTGTATGCTCCACTGCCGGCGCCGTGCAGAAGCAGGAGCGGATGCTCGCGGGGTCCTCTGTTCGTGACCAATGCGGCAGGTAGTGCAGCCAAACCAGCGTCGCGCCCGTGATTGCTCCCGCTAACTGGCCAGCGATATAGACGGGTGCGGCACTCCAATCGCCCGCGTAGACCGCATAGCCGACCGTGACCGCCGGGTTGATATGTCCGTTGCTGCCTACGGCGAGCGCTACAAGCACCGCCAGTGTGACGGTAAGTCCCCAACCTGTCGTGATCAGCAACCACGTTGTGCTACCGGAGTTTGAAGCATACGTATCCTTTAGCAAGACGCCCGCGACCAAGCCGTTGCCGAGCAGTATGAGCGTCGCCGTGCCGAAGAATTCGCCGAGAAACACCTGCATCGTCGTTGTTCCTTAGGTCCAGCAGCTATTCGATCCAGCCAAACGAGCGAGTGACGGCTTTGCGCCAGGATGCGTAGAGATTCGTGCGCATCTCAGCCGCCATGCCCGGTTCCCAGCGCCGATCGATCTGCCAGTTCTCGCACAGCTCATCGACACCGCTCCAGTATCCGCAAGCGAGTCCAGCGAGGTAGGCAGCACCTAACGCGGTCGTTTCCGTCACCTTAGGTCTCACAACGGGCGCGGCGATCATGTCCGACTGAAACTGCATTAGCAACTCATTGACGACCATTCCACCATCGACTCTGAGCTCCGTGATCGCAACGCTCGAGTCTTGCTGCATCGCCTCGAGCACTTCCTGCGTCTGGTAGGCGGTCGCTTCGAGTACTGCTCGCGCGATATGGCCGCGGGTCGCATAGCCGGTCAGCCCCGCGAGGACGCCGCGGGCATCGTCGCGCCAGTATGGGGCGTACAGGCCCGAAAAGGCGGGGACGAAATAGACGTCGCCGTTGTCGTCGACAGATTTCGCAAGACGCTCGACGTCGTCGCTCGATTCGATGAGTCCCAGGTTGTCGCGCAGCCATTGCACGAGCGAGCCCGCGATTGCGACCGAGCCCTCGAGCGCATAGCGGGCCGATTCGTCACCAAGCTGATAAGCGACTGTCGTTGCGAGACCGCAGTTCGAGCGTACTGGCGCATCGCCAGTATTCATGAGCAGGAAGCAGCCGGTGCCATAGGTGTTCTTCGCTTCGCC
>JAOTTJ010000241.1 GCA_029864465.1 Gammaproteobacteria bacterium
ATGGATGCGAGTTACGCCGGCTTTTTCGTGTTCGCGAGCATGCTGATCGCAACGCCGGTCGTGTTGTACTCGGGGGCTCCAATTTTTCGCGGTGCACTCACCGATCTCGCGCGCGGGCGGATTGGCATGGACGTACCCGTTGGTCTGGCGATTTCGATCGCGCTCGGGGCGAGCCTCGTCAATGCGTTTCGCGGTGCGGGTCACGTGTATTTTGATTCCGCGACGATGTTCGTGTTTTTCCTGACGCTCGGGCGGTTTCTCGAGACCCGGGCCAGGCATAGAGCCGGCGGGCTCGTTTCCGCGCTCGCAGAGCTCCGGCCCCTGAGCGCGCTGCGCAGGCAAGGTGGGGCGCTCGAGCGTGTCGGAACCGTGGAGCTGGAGGCCGGGGATCTCATCGTTGTCGAGCCGGGCGAAGCCGTGCCGGCGGATGGCGAACTCGTCTCCGAATTGGGCACGTTCGACGAGTCGCTGCTTTCGGGCGAGTCGCTTGGACGGCATCGCGAGCGCGGCGAGGCCGTGCTCGGAGGCAGCATCAACGTCGGGCGTGCTCCACTGGAGATACGCGTAACGCAGTCGGGTAACGATGGTTACATCGATCGGGTCGGCAGTCTGCTGCACCGGGCCATGGCCGATCGGCCGGCGTTTCTGCGACTCGCGGATCGTTGGGCATCGATGTTCGTCGCAGCCGTGCTGGTAGCGACAGCCATAACAGGCGGGTATTGGCTCTACGTGCAGCCCGAACGCGCGCTCGACGTCGTGCTCGCAATGCTTGTCGTGACGTGTCCGTGTGCCTTGTCGCTCGCCGCACCCACGGCGTTCGCCGTCTCGCTCGGCCGTCTCGCTCGGCTCGGATTACTGTGCCGTTCGGCGCGTGTGCTCGAGCGACTCGGGCAGGTCTCCGTTTGGTTGTTCGACAAGACCGGCACGTTGACCGATGGCCGAACCGGCATCGTCCGCGTCGAGACACTGGGTCAGCTCGGCGAAACTGAAAGCCTCGCGCTTGCTGCGGCGCTCGAAGCCGGCATCGAGCATCCGATCGCACGGGCGCTCAGAAGCGTTGCCGACGTGCCGGGCGCTGAGGCTGTCGAGTACGTGGTTGGCTTTGGTGTCACGGGCCGCGTCGCAGGACGGTCCTATCGCCTCGGCTCCGCGCGCCATGTCGGCCGTGATCCCGCTGAAGACGACGCGCGGTGTGTCTATCTCGCGGATGAGGAGCATGTGCTCGCGAGGATCGTGCTCGCCGACCAGATTCGTCCGCATGCGCGCGAGGCGATTATCGGGCTCGCAGCTGATGCGGAGGTTGCCCTCGTGAGTGGCGACTCCATGGTTGCCGTCAGCGAGGCGGCACGAACGTTCGGTATCGATCGCTTCGCGGCGCTGCAGACACCCGAGGACAAGCTAGCGAGATTGCGTGATCGCCAGGCAGCAGGCGACGTTGTCGCGGCTGTCGGCGATGGCATCAACGATGCGCCGCTACTCGCCCAGGCTGACGTCTCTATCGCCATGGTCGCGGGCAGTCAGCTCGCGCAGGCGAGCGCCGACGTCGTCTTTACCGGCGACGACCTGCGAACGCTCGTGCGCTTGCCCGAGCTTGCCCGCGCTACACGCGTCATCGTGCGCCAGAACCTCGCCTGGGCCGCGCTTTATAACCTGTCGGCGCTGCCGCTCGCAGCTGCCGGGATCCTGGCACCTTGGATGGCTGCGCTCGGTATGTCGTTTAGCTCACTCGTCGTCGTCGGCAATGCGCTGAGACTCAATCGCAAGCTCGCAGATCCGACCGATCCGCGTGAATCTGCGTTTGCAGGTGTGCCGGCTGAGGAACCGGGTCGATGAGTATGTTATTCGCGCTGATACCGCTCGCGATGCTGCTGCTCGCGTTCGCGATCTGGGCTTTCTTCTGGGCTGTGCGTTCGGGGCAGTTCGACGATCTCGACACGCCCCCCGTGCAGATCCTGCTCGACGATGAGGCCGAGTCCGATGACTGAGTATGACGTCGGCCTCGTGATCGCAGCTTGGCTCGTTGGATTGGCCGGCGGCAGCGGCCACTGCATCGGCATGTGTGGGGGCATCGTCGGCGCACTCGGCGTCGGGCACGGCAGCGGTTGGAGCGGCCTCGTCCGGCTCGCGGCCGCACATCTCGGACGCGTGTCGAGCTATGCGCTGGCGGGCGCGCTCGTCGGGTTCGTCGGCGTTACGTTCGTGAGGGGGATCTTTGGACCCAATGGCATCGTGGCGATGCGGGTTGCGGCGGCCGTGCTGATCCTTGCGATCGGTCTGCAGCTGTTGCTGGGCCGGCCGTTGCTGACGCGCCTCGAACAGGCCGGATCACGCTTTTGGCGGGTGCTCGCGCCGCAGATGCGAAAGTTGCTGCCACCGCGCGATCCATTGCGCGCATTCGGTGTCGGCACGCTCTGGGGCTGGCTGCCCTGCGGCCTGGTTTACTCCGAGCTTGCGGTCGCGGCTGCATCGGGCGGGCCGACCGCAGGTGCTCTCGTGATGGGCTCGTTCGGACTCGGGACGATAGTCAGTCTGAGCGCGGTCAGCGTCCTGCTGCATTCGCTGGGCATTGCGCGGATACCGCGGCAGGCCAGCGGGGCGTTGCTGATTTTATTCGCTATCTGGACGGTGCTGCCCTTCTTACCAGGCGCCGGTCCGCAACATTGACTCGAACCGACCCTCGCCGATCAGGTCCGGCCTCGATTGATACCGGCGCCTCGCGACGAGTTGACGCTCGGCGTGCTCGCGGACGTGAAAGGAGGTCGGACGGACCGACGGTTATACTCGCTCGTGCAACTGAGCATGTCGCTGCGTCTGCGGCTGGAGCACTGGTGAGCTCGAACCGAGCGATAAGCGACCGGCTTGCGGGTACCGATGCGGGCGCGTACCGCGGGTCCGTCCCGCGATCGGAGGGCTCGCATGAACCGATACGACACGGGTGGCCATGGCGTTAGGCGCGGATTTCTCGCTGCTACTCGAGCCGGAGATGGTCTTTCGGCTCGTGCTGCTCGTCGCGCTGTTCTTCGCATCGGCGTTCTTCTCGGGCTCAGAGACGGCGCTGTTCTCTCTGTCGCGCATGCATCTGCGCAGACTGAGGCGTGAGCACAGTCCGCAGGCCGAAACGCTGCATGCGCTCCTCGATCAGCCGCGACGTCTGATCATCTCGATTCTCTGCGGCAACGAGATTGTGAATGTGGCCGCTGCCGCCAACCTGACGGGAATTCTCGTCAGGCTCTATGGCGTCGAGCAGGCCGCCCTGATCAGCACCGTGCTCATGGTGCCGCTGCTGCTGCTGTTCGGCGAGGCGACGCCGAAGACGATCGCCGTGTCCGATCCGATCGGCGTCAGCACGCGAATGGTGGCCCGGCCCATGAATTTCTGGGTCAACCTGATCTCGCCCGTGAGCGCGGCCATCCGTGTAGTCGCCGACCGAGTGACGACCGCGATCGTCGGCCAGGAGAAGGCGCTTGGACACCTTCTGCAGGTCGATGAGTTCCGTACGCTTGTGGATGAAGGCGTCGTCAGAGGCGAGCTCAGCGCAACCGAGCGGGCGCTGATCTACAACCTGTTGCAGGCCGGTAGCGCGGAAATCGTCGAGATCATGGTGCCGCGCTCCCGCGTGGCCTGCATCGACGGCGAACGTCCGCTGCGCGAGGTCATCGAAGCGTTCATGGGCTATCGTCACCAGAGAGTTCCCGTCTACCGGGGAGATCGCGACAACGTCGTTGGGTTCCTGTATGCCGAGGACATCATGCAGCTCGCTCTCGAGGATGCCGCGCTCGATAAGCTCGGCCTCGAGGACATCATGCGCCCGCCTGTCATGGTGCCCGTGACCAAGAAGATCGACGAAATGTTCGACTATTTTCAACGCAACGACGTGCGGGCTGTTGCGGTCCTCAACGAGTTCGGCGGTATCGACGGGCTGCTGACGATGAACGACGTGCTGACCTGCATCTTCGGCCGCACGCACGACGCCTCATTCGAGTCAGCCGTCGACTACGACGAGACGACCGGCGCGTACAGCGTGCCCGGCGATATGACGCTGATCGATTTTGCCAAGCTCACGAGCACGGGGGTGGAGGACTCGCGAATGACGACGATTGCCGGTGTCATCTTGCGGCACGTCGACCGGCTGCCGGTTGTCGGCGACAGCGTTACCCTCGGGGATCTGACGCTCGAAGTCCTTGCCATGGAAAGCAATCGCATTTCCCGCGTGCGGGCGTTCCACGATGCTGCACGCGCGAGGGCGCCGGCAGCAGAGGCGCCGCCGCCCGACGAGGAGGCGCCGCAATGACCACGAGTGGGCCGCGCAGCGAGGGCAGCGCATGAATATCCCACTGATGCTGTTTGCGGTGCCCGTCCTGTTGCTGTTGCAGGGTTTTTTCTCGGGCTCGGAGATCGCGATCGTCAGTAGTGACAAGGCAAGGCTGCGGTACAAGGCCCGGCAAGGAGACGGTGGAAGCAAGCTCGCACTGCGCCTGCTCGAGCGCCCGGAGGTCATTTTGAGCACGACGCTCATCGGGACCAACATATCGCTCGTGCTGCTCACGTCGCTCGTGTCTGCGGCGACAATCGGGGCGCTCGGCAACGAGGGCGATTTCCTTGCCGTGCTTCTGCTCGTGCCGTTTACGCTGATTCTAGGCGAGATCGTCCCCAAGAGCGTCTATCAGCAGCGGGCGGACGATCTGACGCCGAAAGTCATCTATCCTCTATACGTCTTCTCGCTGTTGTTCTATCCGGTCGTGCTCGTGTTCTCCCGAATTGCGCGCTTCGCAGCCCGCAGGACCGGGCACGGCACTTCCGGCGCGGGTCTCTTCGCCGTACGAGAGCAGCTTCGAACGGTCATTGATACCGCCGAAGGCGCCGCGACGATCGACATTTTCGATCGCGAGCGGATTCGCAACGTTGTGCGCTTCGGTGAGCTTGCAGCGGGCGACGTAATGATCCCGGCGACAGAGATGACGGCGATCGACGTACGCGAAGGCACGCAGGAGGTCATGGATCTCGTGCGGCGTACCGGTGGCGCCCATTTTCCGGTTTACGAGGGTAAGCGCAGCCAGATCATCGGGATCATATCGGCGTCGGTGTGGGATGTCGTGCAGCCTGGTTTTTCGCGCCGCTCGGTGCGCGAGCTCATGCAGCCAGCTTACTTCGTGCCGTCGCAGCAACCGCTCGTGGAGTTGCTGCCGGTGCTC
>JAOTTJ010000243.1 GCA_029864465.1 Gammaproteobacteria bacterium
CCGATGTCACGATCGTCGAGCTCGGCACGATTGCATCCAAGCATTTTCTGTTTCTGATTGCCGTGGCGTTTTCGCTCGCGATGTTGTTCAGTGTGTCGCGGCGACTCGCGCGGATTCACGAGCCGGTCATCTCTGCCGGGCGGCGCGTGCGCTGGCGGCCACCGTTACGCGCGCCGCCGCGTCCTCTCTAAACGACTCCTTTTATTTAATAGAGAGGGATAACCCTATGTTGATGACGATCGCACGCCGGGGCGGCGTGTGCGCGTGTTTGCTGGTATGCGGTGTGTTTGTGTCGGCACAGCCGGTAACGCCCGGTCGCATGCTCGGCCTGCCCGAAGCGCTTGCGCGGACCGTGGCCCGCAACCCCGAGCTGCGCGTGCTCGGTTACCAGCGTGAAGCGCTTGCGGGTGCGCTTACGCAAGCGAGCTTACTACCGAACCCTGAGCTCACCGTGAATTTGCAGGATGTGCTCGGCGGCGGCATCTATACCGGTGTCGACAATGCCGAGACGACTGTAACGCTCGCTTGGTTGCTCGAGCGCGGGGTCCGCGAGCGGCGAGTCGATGCCGCCCGAGCCGGCGTCGAGCTCAGCGGGGCCGATGGCGAGATCCTCAGGCTCGACATCGGCGCAGAGACGGCGCGGCGTTTCATCGAGTGCATGGCCTTTCAGGCGCGTCTCGCCTGGTCGCGCGAGGCGGTGGCGCTCGCCGAAGATACGATCGAAGCCGTCGCGGTCCGTGTAGAAGCCGGTCGTGCGCCGGAGGCCGAGCTGCTGCGTGCCGAAGCTGAACTCGCTCGCACCGAGCTCATTGAGGAGGACTACGAGCACGAGCTCGTGTCCGCCTATCATCGGCTCAGCGCTCAGTGGGGTGAGACCGAACCCGATTTTGAAGCCGTCGCAGGCGATCTCATGACACTGCCCGTCCTCGAGCCATTCGAGGCCATTGCTGGGCGCATGCACGACAACCCGGATCTTGCCCGTTACGCATCTCAGGAGCGCCTCGATGCGGCCGAGCTAGAGCTGGCACAGGCTCAGGCGCGCCAGCCCTGGCGACTCACGGCCGGCGTGCGGCGCTTCGAGGGCACTGACGACATGGGCTTCGTTGGCGGTATCGTGATTCCGCTCGCCGTGCGTAATCGCAACGAAGGTCAGATAGCCGCGGCGCGCGCGAACCTCGCGCGCACGGGCGCCGAGCTCGCCGCCGCAGAGGTGCGCATTGAAACGCTGCTTTTTACGCTCCACCAGGAGCTCAATCATTTTTTGCAGACCGCCAGGGGATTGCGCGACGAGATCGTGCCGCGGCTGGAGCAGGCATTGGCGGATACGCGACGGGCGTTCGAGCTCGGTCGTTACAGTTACCTCGAATGGCGCGCCGTGCAGGGCGAGCTCATGACGGCGAATCAAGATCTGCTAGAAAACACGATAAGCGCGCACGCCACCGCAATAGAACTCGAACGCCTGATCGGCGTGGCGCTCGCGCCCGCTGGGACGGCACAGTGAGGTTATGACTATGCCCACGCAACGTTTGACTTTTCTAATACTCATCGCGGCACTGCTCGGCGCCTGCGCGCAGGAGCCGGCGCCGATGGCAGAGCTCAATTTGGCCGCTGGCGACTATGAGCGCGGGCCGAGCAACGGTCGCATGCTGCGCGAGGGCGACTTCGCGCTCGAGCTTGCAATTTTCGAGACCGGCGTGCCGCCGGAATTCAGGGTTTGGCCGACGCTGGCCGGCGAGCCGCTCGATCTCGGTGCGCTTGATCTCGAAGTTCGACTCACGCGCCTCGGCAATGTCGTCGACATCCATCGTTTCAATCCGCAAGGGGATTTCCTGCGCGGCGACAGCGTCGTCTACGAGCCGCATTCGTTCAGTGTCACCGTGGATGCGCGGCATCAGGGCCGCAGCTATAGCTGGAGCTACGATAGCTTCGAGGGCCGCACGCGAATCGCGCCGGACGTCGCCGCCGCCTTCGAGCTGGCAACTGAGATTGCGGGTCCGGCCGTCATCGATGAAAACGTCGAAGTTTTCGGGCGTATCGTTACGGACCCCTCGCGCGTGCGCGAGATCAACGCACGCTTCGACGGCGCGATTCAGTCCGTCGACGTCATGCTCGGCGAAACCGTTGCGGCCGGTCAGCGACTTGCGACGGTCGAGAGCAACGAGAGCCTTCAGTCGTATGCAATCACGGCGCCGATCGGCGGCATCGTGACCGAGCGCGCGGCCGATGCGGGAGAGCAGACGGCTGGCCGGCAACTCTTCACGATCACCGATACGAGTGTCGTGTGGGCTGAGCTCGCGATTTTTCCAGGTGACCGCCAACGCGTCAGCGTCGGGACACCCGTTACCGTGCAGCCGACAGCGGGCGGTCCGGAAGTCGCCGGCGTAATCTCACAGATCAGCCCGACCGCTACTGCGAATCAGGCTGTGAGCGCGCGGGTCGTCATCGACAACGCCGATAATTTCTTCCCGCCGGGCACGCATGTCTCAGGCGTGGTCCGCGTCGCCGAGCATCCCGTGCCGCTTGCGGTGAAGCGCAGCGGGCTGCAGAGCTTTCGGGACTTTACTGTGGTCTACGCACAGATCGGCGATGAATACGAAGTCCGCATGCTCGACCTCGGCCGCCAGGATCGTGAGTGGATCGAGGTGCTCGGCGGGCTCGAGCCCGGGACGCGCTACGTGACCGAGAACAGCTTCGTGCTCAAGGCCGATATCGAGAAAACGGGCGCGACGCACGATCACTGAGGGATCAGCATGCTCGAACGAATACTGCAGATCTCGATCGGAAGCCGCGGCCTCGTGCTGATCCTCACGGCGCTCGTCGCCGGGCTCGGGCTCTACAACTTCGGTCGCTTGCCGATCGATGCCGTGCCCGACATCACGAACGTACAGGTCGTCGTGAATACCCCGGCACCAGGCTACACGCCGCTCGAGGCCGAGCAACGAGTCAGCTTCCCGCTCGAGAACGCGATGGCGGGCCTGCCGCGGCTTTCCTACACGCGCTCGATTTCGCGTTACGGTCTTTCTCAGATCACGGTCGTGTTCGAGGACGGCACGGACATCTACTTCGCGCGCCAACAGGTCAGCGAGCGGTTGATCGCGGTGCGGGCGAGCTTGCCGCCGGCCCTGGAGCCGATGCTCGGCCCGATTGCGACGGGACTCGGTGAGATATTCATGTTCACGGTCGACGCCGAGCCTGGTGCGACTCTGCCTGATGGGACGCCGATCGATCAGACTGAGCTGCGCTCCGTGCACGATTGGATTATTCGCCCACAGCTTCTGCGCGTTCCCGGTGTCGTCGAAGTCAATCCGATCGGCGGCCTGAAGAAGGAAATACTCGTCGCCCCGGATCCCGGCAAGCTGCTGGCCTACGGCCTTGGCTACGATGATCTTACCGCGGCGCTGCGCGCGAACAATGACAACCGCGGCGCAGGTTTCATCGAATACAACGGCGCGCAATGGCTCATGCGCGTGCCCGGTCAGGCGCAGGATCTCAGCGATCTCGAGAATATCGTCGTCGCAACGCAGGACGGCGTCCCACTGCGCGTCTCCGACGTTGCCGAGGTCAGCGTCGGTCGTGAGTTACGCGCCGGTGCCGCAACGCAGAATGGCCGCGAGGTCGTCATGAGCACGGTGTTCATGCTCATCGGTGAGAACAGCCGCGCCGTCGCCAACAATGTCGCCGAGGCGCTCGAGGCTGTGCAGGCCTCGCTGCCCGAGGGCATCACAGCGACCGCTGTCTACGACCGCACGGAGCTCGTCGATCAGACGCTCGTGACTGTGCGTACGAACCTGACCGAAGGCGCGCTACTCGTCGTCATCGTGCTGTTTCTGCTCATGGGGAATTTGCGCGCGGCGCTCCTGACCGCGGCGGTCATTCCCGTCGCGATGCTCATGACGATCACGGGCATGGTCCAGAGCGGTGTCAGCGCGAACCTCATGAGTCTCGGCGCGCTCGACTTCGGTCTCATCGTCGATGGTGCCGTCATCATTGTCGAGAACTGCATGCGCCGCCTCGCGAAGGAGAATGCGGAAGGTAAGCTCGGTTTGGCGGGCCGGCTCGAGCTCGTCCTCGACGCGACGCGCGAGGTTATTCGGCCGGCGCTGTTCGGCGTCTGCATCATCACGGCCGTCTATATCCCGATCTTTGCGCTCACGGGCGTTGAAGGAAAAATGTTCCACCCGATGGCGACGACGGTGGTCATCGCGCTCGTGAGCGCGATGATTCTCTCGGTTACGTTCGTGCCGGCCTGCGTTGCGTTGTTGTTTCCCGGCGCTGTCAAGGAGCGGCGTGGCCGAGTCGTCGCGGGCGCGCGTTGGCTTTACGAGCCGCTGCTCGGTTTCGCGCTGCGCATGCGCTGGCTCGTCGTTACCGCCGCAGCCGCGCTCGTCGGCGTCGCGCTCCTCGCCGCGACACGCCTGGGCACGGAGTTCGTCCCGAATCTCGACGAAGGGGACATCGTCATGCATGCGCTGCGGATTCCCGGGACATCGCTGACGCAAGCCGTAGAGCTGCAAGAACAGCTCGAAGCCGAGATCCGCGCGATGCCCGAGGTCGAGCGCGTGTTCGCGAAGATCGGCACTGGCGAGGTCGCGACGGATGCGATGCCGCCGAGCGTGGCGGACAATTTCATCATGCTCAAGCCACGCTCGGAGTGGCCCGATCCGCGCAAGCCAAAAGCAGAGGTCGTTGCAGATCTCGAGAGAGTCGTGACGCCGATTCCCGGCAACCGCTATGAGTTCCTGCAACCGATCCAGATGCGGTTCAACGAGTTGCTTGCCGGCGTGCGCGCCGAGCTTGCGGTCAAGGTTTTCGGCGACGATTTCGATGCGCTCATCGCGCTCGGTGCGGCGATCGAGCAGGCCGTGAACACCGTGCCCGGCGCGGCCGATGTCGCTGTCGAGCAGGCCACGGGTCTGCCGGTCATGACGGTCGCGCCGAAGCGCGAAGTGCTCGCGCGGCTCGGCTTGAGTCTCGCTTCCCTGCAGGAGGTTGTCTCCACGGCGCTCGGCGGCGTTATTGCTGGCGTTTATTACGAGGGTGATCGGCGCTCGGACATCGTCGTACGCCTGCCTGAGGATCTGCGTTCCGATCCCGATGCGTTGGCGCTGTTGCCCGTCCCGCTCCCGGGCGGTGACTTCGTGCCGCTGCGCGAGT
>JAOTTJ010000242.1 GCA_029864465.1 Gammaproteobacteria bacterium
CGCGCTGGGCATGACGAGCGCCCTGGGCATCTTTCTCATTACGGGTGGAAACTTCAACGTCGTATTGGCCATGCTCGGAAGCACGGCCTACGAATCGCTGCGAGCCTATGAATTCGCCGTCATTCCATTGTTTATGCTCATGGGAGAGTTCGTCGGTAAGTCAGGTGCGGTAACCGACGTTTACCAGGCAATACATCGAGGATTGAAGCGTCTTCCGGGCCGATTGGCCCTAGCGACACTGCTGGGCAATGCAATTTTTTCATTTGTTACGGGTGTGAGTATTGCATCGGCCGCGGCGTTCTCCCGGATCGCGTATCCGGAGATGAAGCGTTGCGGATATCACCGGGGGTTTGCGCTCGGTACAGTGGCGGGCTCGAGCTGTCTTGGTATGTTGATCCCGCCTAGTGTCCTCATGATTGTATGGGGGTTGTTGACCGAGCGGTCCATCGGCCAGATTTTTCTCGCCGGCGTGTTGCCCGGACTGCTACTCGTCAGTCTGTTCGCAGTCTATGTCTTGGGCACGGCGCTGCTGCGCCCGCACATTGTCGGGGCGGGCGCGGATCGGGAGGCGCTCGAGGCAGCTGCACCCGAGCCAGCCTCTATACCAGGCTCTCGTCAGGTCTGGGGTAGTGCGATTGGAATAATGCTCGTCATCGTTGCGGTGTTGGGTGGTATCTGGTTCGGCATATTTACGCCAACAGAAGGTGCCGGTGCTGGCGCCTTCATCGGCTTGATCATGGCGCTTGTCAAGGGTATGCGTGGGCGGGAGATCGTGGACGCGATCCTGTCGGTCGGACGAACGTCGGCGCCGATACTGTTGCTCCTCGTAGCCGCTTCGCTCTACTCCCGGACACTTGCGATGACAGGCGTGTCGACGGCCATTCAGGATGTGTTCCTCGGCACGGATATGTTTCCCTGGATGATCCTCGCGACGATGATCGGAATCTGGTTCATCCTCGGCATGGTGATCGACTCTATCTCGATCATGTTGCTCACGCTCACGATTTTCGAGCCTATCGCTGTAAGTCTCGGGTATGACCCGATCGCCTTCGCGATCATCGGAATCATCGCCATCGAGGCGGGGTTGTTGACGCCTCCATTCGGTCTGTTGGTCTATACGGTCAAAGCAGCGATACGTGAAGAAGACGATACCGTCTCGATCATGGAAATCTTCTGGAGTTCTACGCCATACTGGCTCGTCATGCTGGCGTGCATGGTTGCCATCATTGCGTATCCACAGATCGCGACGTTCCTGCCCGGGCTCGTGTTCTAGGTACTCGGCGTTCAACGCCGTATCGGGCGCGAAATGAGGTTCGAGGTCATGGCTGACAGCGACGAATAAATCTCGTTCACAGATCAGGGGAGTCAGTACATTGTCCGATCAAATCCGCACGCTGATTGACGAGTCCAAGCTAACGGGCGTGCAGATCACGGTAGTAGCCGTTTGCTTCTTCCTCAACATGCTCGACGGCATGGATGTGCTCGCGATCTCGTTCGCTGCGCCCGCGATCGCAGAGGAATGGTCGATCTCCCGCCAATCCCTGGGCGTCGTATTCAGCGCCGCATTGGTCGGTATGACCGCTGGCGCGTTGGTCTTGTCGCCCCTGACCGACGTCATCGGCCGCCGCAAGATGATTTTGATCAGCCTCGTCATGATCTCCTTGGGCATGGTTGCGACCTCGTTGGCGGATTCGATTCTGATGTTGATCGTGCTGCGGTTTCTGGCGGGCCTCGGCATCGGTTCGATGCTCGCGAGCATGACCTCGATGGTCTCCGAGTATGCGCCTGACCGATGGCGCAACGTTTTCATACTCGTGTTGCACGCGTCGTACTCGATCGGCGCAATTATCATCGGGTTCGTCGCCGCTTATCTGGTACCGATCCATGGGTGGCGGCCGCTGTTCATCGTTGCCGGATGCGCGTCAGCCGTGGGGATTCCTCTCGTATGGTTCCTTCTGCCCGAGTCACTCGATTTTCTGACGAGCAAGCAGCCCAGTCAGGCATTGGAGAGAGTCAACAAGGTCCTCAGCCGGATGGGCCATGCGGTTCTCGAGACGTTGCCGGCGCGGCGGGAAGGAGAGAGGTCAGTCGGGCTCGCTTCGATACTCGGGGAACCGTTTCGCCAGCGGACCATCTCGTTGTGGCTGGCATTCTTCATGGGTTTTGCGACACTGTACTTCCTGCTGAGCTGGGTCGTCACGCTCGCGCTCGAGGCCGGCCTCGCGCTCGAAAACGCGATCTGGGCCGGCGTCTGTCTGAACCTCGGCGCGTTCTTCGGATCGGTCAGTCTCGGGATCCTGTCGAACCGTTTCGGTTTGACGCGGATCATCGGCGTTTTCTTTCTATTCAGCGCCGTGTTCGTCATTGCCTACGGAACGGCGCGGGTCAACGTCGCGTTGGTCTTGATGCTCGTTTTTCTGTTGATGTACTTCGTGCAAGGCGCATTTACGGGGCTCTATGCGGTCGCGGCGAGGCTCTATCCGACCGAGATTCGCACGACGGGCATCGGCTGGGCCATCGGCGCTGGCCGTCTGGGCGCGATCTTCGGCCCGATCGTTGCCGGACTCTTGCTCGGCGCTGGTGTCACGATCGGTTGGACGTTTGCGGTTTATGCGATACCGATGATCCTCGGCGCGGTCTTCGTGACGAGAATCCGGCTGACCGAATCCGGCGCGACCGGTTGAGGAAATCACTTCTCGATTGCGCATCCAGCGTGTAAGGTGATCGATCAGAACATGAAGAAGATCGACCGTCCAAGATCGACCGTCAAGCGCCGCGACACACTGAAGGCGATCCTCGGGATCGGTCTCGGGCTGCCGCTGGCGAAGCGGGCCGCCTCCAACGAGGCGGCGATGAACGCGCCGCCGCAGATCGGCGATGTCTTCGTGTTTGCGTTCGGTGAGCGTGAGGGCGAGCGCATCGGCCCCGACGATCTGTCCACCGACGCCCGCCAAATCTTCGCGTACCCGATGGATCCAGCGACGGGCGTCATTCGCAAGGGCTCGCGCCTGAATCAGGTCTTGCTGCTGCGGATTGATCCAGCGCGTCTCTCGGAGCGCATGCGGTCGAGATCGGTCGACGGAATTCTCGCGTACTCCGCCGTCTGCACGCATACAGGCTGCGATGTCGCAGACTGGGATGCCGAGACGCTTCGCTTCCAGTGCCCCTGCCACGATTCCCAATTTGATCCTGCTGATGGTGCCCGCGTCGTCGGCGGGCCTGCGCCACGGCCGCTTGCCTCGCTGCCACTGAAGTCCGAGAACGAGGTTCTAGCCGCTGCGGGCGGTTTCGACGGGCCCGTCGGATTCCAGCAACCGGGCTTGGACCCGTTCGGCTTTTGAGTGGAGAAGATCGATGAACATAAAGCTCGCCTGCCGGATCGTGTTCAGTCTCGTCGTTCTAGGCGCTCTGCCCGCAGTCGGGCTGTCCCAGGGTGTGGAGGACTATAGTCCGGTCAGCTCGCAGCGCTTGCTGAATCCGGAGCCTGAGAATTGGCTCCTGTACCGGCGTACCTACGACGGCATGGGGTTCAGCCCGCTCGATCAAATCAACGTGCAGAACGTCGCAGATCTCGTGCCGGTTTGGACGTTCGCGACGGGTATCACCGAGGGCCACCAGTCACCGCCGATCGTCAATGACGGCGTCATGTTCATCACGACGCCCGGTGCGCAGGTTATCGCGCTCGATGCGCGAACGGGTGAGCAGCTCTGGCGCTACCGTCGGCAGCTACCGTTCGATCTCATGCAGTCTCATCCGACGAACAGGGGTGTCGCGCTCTACGAGGACAAGGTATACGTCGCGACCGTCGATGCATTTGTCGTTGCGTTGGATGCGCGCACAGGCGAGGTCGTCTGGGAGACTGCGGTCGAGGACTACCAGCGCGGCTACTATATGACGCTCGCGCCGCTTGTCGTCGCTGGTAACGTCATGGTCGGCGTCTCTGGCGGCGAGCTGGGTATCCGCGGCTTCGTCACGGCGCTCAATGCGTACAACGGTGAAGAAGTCTGGAAGACCTATACGATTCCTGCGCCTGGCGAGTTCGGCAACGACACCTGGCCTGGCGATTCGTGGCAGACGGGTGGGGCACCCGTGTGGCTCACGGGCACATTCGACCCCGGCACCAACCTGTCGTTCTGGGGCACGGGCAACCCAGGCCCGTGGATCGGTGACCAGCGCGCTGGGGATAATCTCTATACGAACTCGGTTCTCGCGCTCGATGTGACGACCGGAGAGCTCAAGGGCTATCACCAATATCACTGGAACGGCTCGTGGGATTGGGACGAAGTGACGGCGCCGATGCTGCTCGATCTCGAGCGCGACGGGGAAACGGTCAAGAGCCTCGTGCATGCAGGCCGCAACGGTTACATCTGGGTGCTCGAGCCGAGCGCCGACGGAATCGAGTTCGTCGATGCGTGGCCTTACGTCTACCAGGACGTCTTCACGAGTATCGATCCACAGACGGGCCGGCCCACGTACGACCCCGACAAGACGCCAGGTACGGGTAAGCCCGCGACGTATTGTCCTTCGCTATCCGGCGGCAACAACTGGCCGCCCGCTGCCTACAGTCCGCAGACCGGTTTCTTGTACATACCAGCGAACGAAAATCTCTGCACGACGCTCGAGGGCGAGGAAGAAGTCATTTATCGCCCTGGTCAGCGGTACATGGGCGTGGAGATCGATCTGAACGTCAGGGACGGCGCCGATCACATCGGCGAGTTGCAAGCCTGGGATTTAAGCACGGGCGAACGTGCCTGGACGCACGAGTACGAGCTGAACAATTGGGGGCCCGTGCTTGCGACGGCGGGCGGACTGCTCTTCACGGGCGGCACGCCGGACCGGTATTTCCGGGCCTTCGATGCCACGACGGGTGAGGTGCTCTGGCAGCAGCGCACGAGCTCCGGCGTCACGGGCATCCCCTCGACGTATTCGGTCGACGGCGTGCAATACGTGGCCGTGCAATCCGGTTGGGGTGTAGACGCTCAGCGCATGCTCGGGCGCATCGACGCCGATCTGGGTATTACGACGGCTGTGCCTCAGGGCGGTGCACTGTGGGTCTTCGCGTTGCGCTAACCACCCGTCTACCCGGTGCGAGTCGATTGCGATTCGGCTTCGAGGATCAGCGCTTCAGCTTCGGCGAATAAACCTCAGGCAGGC